>NZ_JAKRGI010000031.1:0-31547 GCF_022347625.1 Vibrio sp. Of14-4
GAACTTCAGCGATATCCGCCATGCCCATTGGGGCGCCTGGGTGACCAGAATTGGCTTGTTGTACGCCGTCCATGCTAAGGGCACGAATAGCGTTAGCTAGGTGTTTGCGATCCATAATTAATACCGAATATTATGTTTTTCTTAAAAAGGAAAAGTAACAGGGAAGACAGTGTCTTCCCTGCTGATAATTTAAATTAAAGCTTAGCTTCGATCATGGCTTCTAGTTTGCCTTGGTCAACCGCGAAGTTGCGGATACCTTCTGCCAACTTCTCTACCGCCATTGGATCTTGGTTGTGCTCCCATAGGAACTCTGCGTGAGTCATTGCCGCTGGACGCGCTTGCGTACCTTTAGAATCAACCAATTTTTCAGCAACGTGGCCTTCAGCCGCTTCTAGCTCTGCTAGTAGAGCCGGAGCGATAGTAAGACGGTCACAACCGGCAAGTTCAAGGATTTCGCCGATATTACGGAAGCTTGCACCCATCACAACTGTGTTGTAGCCGTAGTCTTTGTAGTAGTTGTAGATTTTGCTGACCGATAGTACGCCTGGATCTTCTTCTGGAGAGAAATCACGGCCTTCTTTCGCTTTGTACCAATCCATGATTCGGCCTACAAACGGGGAGATAAGGAACACACCAGCTTCTGCACAAGCGCGAGCTTGAGCAAACGAGAATAGAAGCGTGAGGTTACAGTTGATGCCTTCTTTTTCCAAAATCTCAGCCGCGCGGATACCTTCCCAAGTTGAAGCTAGCTTGATTAGGATGCGATCATTAGTAATGCCTGCGTCGTTGTACATTTTTACTAGCTGGCGAGCTTTTGCAACACTGCCTTCAGTATCGTAAGAAAGACGAGCATCAACTTCTGTAGAAATGCGGCCTGGAATGGTTTTTAGAATTTCTTTACCAATGTTTACCGCCAGCATGTCACAGGTATCTTGGATTTGCTGTGCTTTGTCGCTGCTTTGAGTTTTTGCGTAGTCAATGGAAGCATTGATAAGAGGGGCGTATTCTTCGATTTGAGCGGCTTTAAGAATCAGAGAAGGGTTGGTAGTGGCATCTTCTGGTTGGTATTTCTTGATAGCGTCTATCTCACCAGTGTCTGCGACGACAGTCGTTAGTTTACGAAGTTGCTCTAATTTGTTGCTCATTTCGGTCATCCTATATCATGGGCTTTCACACTAAAACCATAGTGTGATTAGTACAATGTCAAACTCGTTAGCCAGCGTTTTAGCCAATGGAAATTGTGCCAACTCCGCTAACGATTCTCAATTATGTGGCGATAGAGCATCTGTAATGAACATTTGCTCTTTCATTGAGTAAATGATGGGTTCATATTTATCTCTTCGACGCAGAATGTCAATCGATAATTACCCTTTTACAGCAGGTTTGTGCGGGTTTTTTTTTCGGCATGAAACTAAGCGTGTAAATCAAACGTTTGCTATCTTCTGGCGGGCGTTCAACGGTGTTTTAGACAGGCTGATTTTTGGCTGAGAATTTGTAATACAGATGAGCAAATGTTGCATTATTTTGTTAGCCTGACATATGCTACGTCTCTGAGCACATGTTTAGTCCTTGTTTAGGAGCTTGATTACAATGAGTAAGTCGCCCAATGATATGTCTGACGATAGCGCTGATCTGTTAACGGAAGTTTCCGTTGCTTATTACCAAGATGGTGCGACGCAGGAAGAAATCTCAAAAAAATTTGCCGTATCGAGAGCAAAAGTAGGTCGTATGCTCAAGCAAGCGCGAGACGAGGGCATTGTTGAAATCACGGTTAAGTACCACCCTGTATTCAGCGCCAAGATAGAGCAAAGGTTGGTTGAGCGTTTTGGTGTTAAGCGCGCTTTAGTCGCACTTGATCAGCCAAGTGAAGAACAGCAACGCCTGCAAGTGGCAGGCTTGGTATCCAAATTTATGGCCAGCTCAATTCAAAATGGCTCTGTCGTTACTGTGGGACAGGGCAGAAATGTCTCGGCTGTCGCGCACCATGTTGGTGTGATCCCGCAAAGAGACGTGAAATTCGTCTGTGGCATTGGCGGCATTCACCCCAGAGGTGGCATGTTCAACGCCGATCACATTTGTCGTCAGTTTGCCAAAACCTATGGCGGCACCTCAGAAACTCTTTATGCGCCAGCCTACGCAGAAAACCCTGAGCAAAAGCGCGCCTTTATGCAAAACGCGACCGTCAAACAAACCTTAGACTTAGCACGTAAAGCTGATGTCGCATTGGTGGGCATAGGGGATATGAGTGAAAACAGCTATATGGTCGATCTGGGTTGGTTTACTGCCGATGAAGTAGTGCAGTCGCGAATGAATCAAGGCGTAGTGGGCGACTTTGCTGGATATGACTTTTTTGATATTCATGGCAAGTCCGCCAAAACCGTTATGAGTGATAGGGTAATAGGGTTGGGTATTGAAGAATTTCGCCCGATCTCACAAGTCATCGCCATTGCCGCTGAAAACAGCAAACCCCTCGCCATGCTGGGCGCACTAAGAACAGGCGTGATTGATGTGATCGCCACCAGTGTTAGCAACGCCTTAACTGTATTAAACCTTGATGAACAGATGAAATAGCACTCATGTGACGGTGTAACCAAATACAACTGGGATTACAATTACATACCAAGATGTCGGTGAACTGGTGGACGATACAGAAGCCTCTCAGGTTACCGCTTAAACTGCTGTACGCTGGGATATTGAATGCTTCTAAGAAGTGGACAATGCCAATCCAGAACTGGAATATGACATTGTCTCAACTGGCCATTCATTTTGATGGGCGCTTGGAGGTGCAGAACATATCTTCAAGGGTATCTTTATTAGTCGATTTTCTGACCGATAAGTCGATAGTATCTCTTAATATACCCGCCTTACGAATCTCGCTCATTAGCGCTGCTCTCTCAGCTTTTGAAGTATCGTTTTCATCTGTCACATTTAATCTACGTAAGACTTTTTCAGATTTAGTCGGAGCGTGCTGAACTCTATTGAGAAAGCTTTCTGAGATAGTGCCCATTTTTTGTCTAACACGAAGCCCACGTTTTCCATTGGACGTAGGTGTTACCAAAAGTTCTTCTAGAGTTAAACCAAAAGCCAACGTCGCACCATTCTCTATACTTTGCTTCTTAGCCATTACTTTTTCGTTGTGGTCCTGCCCCTCTTTCGGAGATCGAATAACATCAGATCTAAACCTATGTTTCACACTATCCGCGATATGAGAATCTTCATGTAATATGGCTGGGCCATATGCCCATGAATCCATTACAATGCTTATTTTATACTTATCTTCGATCGACTCTTTAGATGTTTGTAACTCCACCCATTCATGGTCGAAACCTCGGCCATTTGCTCGATATAATTGTTCATTCATCTTTAGTTTTTTTGCGTGTTGTGCCTGTAGCACTGCTGAGAATTCAGAACAGTTTCCGGTTTTTGCTACCATAGCTACAGCTGCTTCCGTTGCATTTATCATACAGCGATCACTTATTTTATTCTTGCAGACATACTCCGCTACATAGCCTCTCTGACGTATGGTATCAATATGAGGTTTAAAAGGATCAACTGCTTTTGCCTCATCGCTGTATGAGTTGGGTATATTACTTCGGCCGTTCTTCAACACCTCCCTCGTTTCAGCCATCGAGAGGTTCGCTCTATATAATGCCTTTATAGTATCGGTATCTGGCTTTTCGTTCAGCAAAGTTTTATGCAACAAATACAAATTTGTATCGACATTATAAATTCTAGCTATCGGCATTAAACCACTATCATGGTTTTGTTTCCCCGTCGTTTCGGGTTGGTTCAGCGGTGCATTAAAAACTCTCAATGTATAGTCCTCTATTATTGCCAGCCGGTTACTTTCTTTAAAGATGAAGTGGACTATATTGAGCCAATTAACATTAATCGTGTCATATGTTTGATTATGAAAGTTTGCGTAAAATGTTGGCGTTGTTTGGGGCAAAATATGCAAGGTTCTGAGAACTTATTTCTGACCAGCAGAAGTCCTCCTCGCGCGATATGTGATTCTCTGAAGTCCCCAGTTCTGAGATGAATACCAATCGGTAAGCTTACTTTACGAAAGTAGCTTACTGCTGTTCGTAAGCGCGTGCACAGGGAATACATTTTCTTTATGATACAAACTCTTACTGATAAAAGAGATTTTTTACATATAAACTCAGAAATTTACACGACGAATTATAGAGACCTGATGCTAAGGTCAATTCTATATTGTTAATCAAATCATTTAACTAGTAATGAAGATGATTAAGGTTAATCCCTTTGCCGTTACAGCTTCAAAAATTCCCGTTAGTCATATAAGAAATTTAGCCGACTCGCCTCAATTTGATATTCATGGAGAAATAGATGAGAAGCGAACCTAATAGTCCTGTACCAATGCAAGTTGATGAAAGCAGCATGGATACATCAGATGATGGTATACAAGTATTGCAAGTGGCCAAAGTTACGAATAGTAGAAAGCGGCCTATGGAAGGCGATAGGCAAGTGCCCGAAAAGCAAGCTAAAACTGAGGCTTCTGATCTAAAAGGTCTAATCGATGGCGTCTCACGGCTTAGTTTAAAAACCGCTAAAGCCATCCCATGCAAACCAGCACCTAGTACCAATGTTAGCGGGCTCGATCAAAACTGTTACTATGCTTCAACAGCAATGCTGGTAGGACAAAATACACATGAACTGGTTTCTAATTCTGAGACCATGCAACAAGATAGAGGCAATATAGATGACATCCAAAATTTGTTTCTATCTCAAGGTATAGATACAGCAAGAGAAGATATTCAAAGCGTCAACGATTTAGAGCGTGCCCTAGAATCAAGATTAGAGCCTGGTAAAGGTTTGATGGTTAACCATGCTTGGACAACAGCTGATGGTCAGCAAGGTGGACATTCTGTTGTTGCTTGGCAAGATGAAAATGGCAAGTCATTTATTATTGACCCACAGAGTGATACAGGCTTGCCTCTTTCTGACTATATTGAGTCAAAAATTAAAGGCCACAAGAATAGCAGCGTTCATATCATAGGAGAATATACCAACAACGGCTTCCCGTCTCGCGAAACTAATCCACCTAGAGTGCAAGCTTCAACATCTAGCGCAAGCGGGTCTAACGTGACGCTGGGCGCTCAATTAGCAGAAAACCAAGCCAGTAGTGAGAAAAAACAAACCGAGGCGCTTTTCCATAATTTAGAAGCGCTTAAAGGTGAATCGATACCAAATACATTGCACAACTTACAGTATTTTGAGGAAAAGCTTGTTTCAGAGAGCCCACTCTCACCTGAAGAAAGCCGCGCTATGATAGACACTGCGCGCTATGCCTTATTTTTACCTGACAAAGATGAGTATTACCATAGTAAAGAAACACCTGCGGCAAAGGAAATAAGAAACAGTGGGTTGAGTCTTCTGTGCCAAGCTCTGGATAAGGGTCATAGAAGCGAGGTTATTTCACTATTAAATGGCCCTAGAGGGAATAACTCTCGCTTTGAGGTTCTAGTAGACAGAATGTATTCCGATTATGGCGAAAGCAGTAAAAGTATCATGTCCGCTTTTATTCAGGATATCGTGCAGCTGGGCTCTAGTGGAAATCCTAAATTAAACCTTCTTGGCAGCAGCGGAAAAGCCAAACACGGTGCACTAGCAACAATCTACCGACACTCTCCAAGCCGTGTGTCTAACTCAATATTACTCTTAGTACCAACTCATGATAAAAAGCAGCTTTTGCAGTCTATCGGCAGCCCATCATTGATGAGTCGCTTGCTTGGTGAAGGCGCAGATTTGAAGAAAAAAATTGCGGGTGATTTAGCAAGAAAGCCTCCAAAGACGACAAAGCCAGTCTCGTCTCCCACACCTTATGCCCTTACTAAAAGCAAGGTAGACGGCATGATAGAAAAAGAAGATAAAAGGTTGAAGGCGTGGCGTGAAGAAAAAGCAAAAAAAGAGAATACGAAACAGGTCCAAATTGAAGCACTGAAAAGTCACGGCCTGTCTCAATCTAAGGCTGAACGTGTGGTAAACGGCATAAGTGAGTTATCGGCGGATGCGCAAACCGACGCTTTACGCAAGGTAGTGAAAAGCCATGTTAAAGAGCAAGAGCAAAAAGCTGCTCTAGATGCACATGTCAAGCAGCAGGAGATTGAATATTCAATGAGGCGAAAAGCGCAATATGCAGAGGCAGAGCGTCAAGCCTCAATAAGAATTGCCGAACAAGAGCAGCGCCAAGCAATCGCCACGCAAACTCGCCTTCGTGAGATTGAAGCGGTGCAAGCACAGCGTTCGCGCGAAATGGTTCAGCAATATGAATTTAGGCAAGCCCAGAAAAAGGCTTTGCAGCAAAATACGAATGCCAATGCACAGAGTGTAAACCACAGAAGCAGTGTTGAAAGAGGCTTGCCTAGCAATCGTCTTAGCTTCAATCAAACTCGATCGATTGCTCAAGGTGCAACCAGAGCAATTGGTACTGAAGTGGGCAGCACGCTATCGCAGCGTTTGACGGCTCAGCAATTAGCGAGAGTATCTTCCAATGGTGTTGCCAATATCGTCCCACAGCTGCGAGATACGGTTCGTTTCTCTGAGGCTAGAGGGTATGACGCTTCAGGAAAGTTACTGGTCGAAGGCAGACTCCCTCATGGAAGTTTTGCTCAACTAAGTAATACCAACCATCTTTTTATGGAAGAAACGCGAGGTGTGGCAAAACCAGGTTCAAGTCAAGTTCTCAAATCAGGGAGCTTTCCTGGCCAAATGACAGTTCACGAGAGTGGAGTGAGAATCCTTCCACCAAGAGACAATGGAGATCGAGTGCAGTTTGATATAGTGAGGGGTGGTGTGAGAGACAATGCCGTTTACCCAGCTCAAAGTATTCACTTTAGTCGCGATGTTAAGGCATTAAGCCAGCTTATAGGCTCCTGATTTACTTGCTAGTTATCAAGTTTAGCAATGACTTAACTGTATTTTATTCTAATGATAAGATTATAATCTAGACAAAGCGACATAGGGAAAAACCATGGTGTCTTCGATTACTAATATGCCATCCAATAGCTCGATTTATAGCGAAGGTGAGCACAATATAGCTATCAATAATTTAATTGCTTCAGCTACCCAAAAAGTGCCATTAAATGAAAGTCAAAAAAACGATTTGGATGCGCTATTTACGCTGGCTAAAAGCAATGATCAAGATAGTATAGAATTACTTCAAAACTTATCAGTAAGCGCTGGAGAAGTTTCTTCATATGCCCAACATCTTTTATGTAAACTAATCGCTAAGGAAGATGGAGCATCATATGACGCAGCATGTTCTGCGCGCTCTGGCTGCCAAAGCCTGATTACCAGTTTTTCTGATGGCATCATTACTAATAACATATTAGAAGATAACCCCAAATTATTGCTTGTCGCTGGCTCTAAAATCGAAGGAGATGGTCCGTATCGAGAACCAATTCCACTGCAAGTCAAATCAAAAATCGTAAGCTTCGATGAAAAAGATGTTAAACCACAGTGGTGGCACGAGACAAAGCTGGCAGATGGTCAATTTGAAACCCCAAAGCCTTCAACCATCAAAGATAAAGATTATTGGGTAAAGGAGCATAAGTTACCTGATGACGGTGCTTGCCAATTTAGAGCCGCATTTACTTTGAGGGACAAGGATGATAGGTGGTTATCTGCATCGAAAGACGATATTCGTGATGAAATAGAAAAGAAACCAGTATCAGTAAAACAGGCTATATATGATTCTGTAACTTTCTTAAAAGTAGCAGACTTAATCCCTGACCGATTTAAAGATTTTTTTGATGAAGAAGGGTTTGAGGATTGTGTTTATGATAAGACCATCAAGTCTGGAGATTTCAATCTCTATTCCCCGCGAGGTATAGAGTCTGCTTTAGGTGAATTTCCGACATTAACTGATAAAGAAGAAGAGTTCTTATCAACTTTGGCTGACAGTATTGGTGAAAATTTAAAAAACGTTTTTAAATTACCATTAATTTCTGATGGCTCTAAAGCATATTCAGTTCCAACGGGTAACCACTATAACTTAATCACACCAGTTGATTTTTTCACGAAGATTGATTAATTCATTTTCTTTTATTCGTCATTTTCGAGGGTTCTTCCACAGGCCCGCTTGATAGACAGATGAAATAGCACTCATGTGACGGCGTAACTAAATTCGTAGTTACGCCGTCACTTATAACTGATTCAAGCGAGTGTTTTTAGGCTAATGTTAGTGGTCATGACAAAAAGTCTATGTTTATCCATTAGCATTAGAGCCTGACTCTGCCATTATCTCTTTGATCTTCTTATACGACTTCTTTTTGGAGTTAAAGATTATCTTATGCTCACCATACTCTTTATCTATGCTCGCTACCAACTTACGCCACTCGGATAGGTATGTCATTGTAGAGTACATCAATATGCCAAACGTAAATAAAACGGGCATACCAAGACTGAAAAATAGAAATGCATGAACATTTATATCAGGGGTAAGTACATCTGACCGCTTAAGTATCTCCGCAATCCCCATTCCAATGCCTGCACCGCCAGTGCCGATAAACGCAGCTAGAATAGTGGTAATATTTCGAAGCCTTCTTAATGGTGCTCTAAGAAAAGGCATTCTTTTTAAAGTTAAAATTTCAAAAAATTCAAGCTTTCTTAACTCAATTTCATTTTTTCTTATTTTAACATTATCTTTACTAAATAGATTTCCTTTATCACTAAAAAATAATCCAGTTAATACCCCGCAACATAATGATATTATCAAAAAAATAAACATGTAAAAGCTTGGGTCAAAAAATATTTTGGATTCCAATAACACCATATTTAATATGATCATTGTCAAGATAATCATAACATAGGATAACACTACTGACTGTGAAAGAACTCTGTTCTTTAAAAAATCCATACCGAAACGAGTATAAATAAAAGTTTGAAAAAAAAGCAGTAGTAGTAATGATAGCCAGCAGAAAAATAATGAGTAAAAAGAAGACTCTAAAAAAACAAACGGGAATTGAAATAATACCATTATTACAGAAATAATGGTAATACACGACCTTTTAGATTTAGGATTATAATCATCATCTGAATAAATTTCCACTTTAACCTTCACTCAACTCTTGCTTTAGCTCAGAATAGGGTTTCTTTTCTAAGTTCAACAAAACAGTGTAACTACCATGTTCTTTTTTAACCGTCTTGAGTAGTTTTCGCCAATGGTATAAGTATGAAATTAATGGTGCGATAATAACGCCAATTGCGATTCCAATTGGTACACCCATAACAAAAAACAAGAAAGCATACGTGTTTACTTCATCACCCAAAATACCTGAACGTCTTAAACCCTCTGCAATAGCGATAGAAAGGCCTGCGGCAGAACCACCAATAAGTAGGATAAAAACAGCAACAGCATAATGAAGACCTTTAAGTGGTTTTCTTAACCAAGGCGCTTTATCAAGACTAAGGTCAGCCCAAGGGTTAAATTTTCTTAGCTCTATTTCATTTCCTCTTATAATGGTTTCTTTTTCAAATGAGGTATTATCTCGCTTTTTAGTGAAAAAATTCCCAGCTAAGAAACCAAAAAATAAAAAAAACAACATCAGAAAAGATAGCATAAAGTTAGCATCATATGGTTTCTCTATGCTAATAAAAACAGAAGACAATATGAAATTATAGAAAACATATATAAAATAATAAGCATTAGATAATCTGGCAAATACTTTAATATATGTTCTTTACTGCAAAAACAGATAGGAGCTATTAATGATAAGGATATAATAAAGTATATTATTATTGGAGATATAGCTAATATATTAATTTCATCCAAAACCATAAACTGCATTAGACATACGCAAGAAAAAAAAGAAAATAGAATCAATAAACATTTTCTTAAGTTAGATATTTTATCTTTTAATGAAGTAACTTCCATAACTCTCCAGTAAAACTAGTCAGAGGCTTTTGGCAAGATCTGCTTTTAACTCAGAATAAGGCTTGTTGTCTAAGTTCAGTAGCACGGTGTAACTGCCATATTCTTGCTTAATCTCTGTGACTAGTTTACGCCAACGGTATAAGTGTGAAAGTAGAGGATACAACAAGATACCACTCGCAAGCGCAACAGGAACTCCAAAAATAAAAAAGAGGAAGGCGTGAGTGTTGATGGTGGAGCTAAGTAGTTCAGTGCGTTTGAGGGCTTCAACAATAGCTAAAGAAAGGCCTGAAGCTGAACCACCTACAAGAATAATAAAGTAAGATATTCCGTATTTTAGAGATTTAATAGGCTTTTCTAGCCACAATGCTTTTTTGAGGCTTAACTCTGACCAAAAGTTCATCGACTTTAATTCTATCTCTGAGTCTCTGATCTGTATTTTATATGATATGTCTTTGAAATCTTTTCTTATCGAGAGATATCTACTGAGTGTTACACCAATTAATAGAGAAATAAGTATCATAATAGAGAGTAAGCTATAAATATCATAAATATATCTAGATTGTATTGTTATTGGAGAGATAAATAAGTTCAATAAGGAGTATATGAAAAATATAATGATAACAATTGAAAACTCCATGAAATGACGTATTGTATTATAAAAGCTAACTTTTAGGATAAATAATCCAGAAATAATAAAAAATGTGAAATAGGCAATAATAGGTAGTTTTGAATATATGCTCGCACCGTCAAAAAAGAGTAAACATTGTATTGAGCCAAAAATAGCAAAGAAACCAAAATAACAACTTTTAAGCGTCTTTATTCTGTCATTTATTGTTTCATATATCAAATTAATACCCCTAGCTCACTAGCATACCAGAACATAAGGTCTCTGGTATGCTAGCGCTTTTATCATTTAGCTCTATCCATTAGGATTAGAGCCTGACTCTGCCATTATCTCTTTAATCTTCTTATAGGATTTCTTTTTGGAGTTAAAGATTATCTTATGTTCACCATACTCTTTATCTATGCTTGCGACCAATTTACGCCATTCGTATAGGTATGTTATTGTAGAGTATATTAATATTCCAAGCACAAACAGAAGTGGTACTCCAACGCTAAAAAATAGTACCGCATGTACACTCATGTCAGGGGCAAGTACCTCTGACCGCTTAAGCATCTCCGCAATCCCCATTCCAATGCCAGCACCGCCAGTGCCGATAAGCACAGCTAAAATTGAGATAATATTTCGAAACTTTATTAATGGTGCTCTAAGAAAAGGCATTCTCTTTAAAGTTAAAATGCCAAAAAATTCAATCTTTCTTATCTCTATTTCGTTATTTCTAATTTTGACGTATTTACTGTTATTAAATAATATGGCTTTGTCACTAAATAACAATCCAGTTAATAATCCCAGAGTAAATGATAATATCAAAAATATAAACATATAAAAGGTGGGATCAAATGCTTTTTTTGAATGAACTATTACTGAGCTTAGCATGAACATTGTCAGGCCGGTGATAAAGTAACTCATTAAAATTACTTGTGAAGAGACTCTTCTTCTGAGAAACTCTATCCCAAAACGAGTATAAAGAAAAACTTGAAACAAGACTACACTCAAAAATGCTAACCAGCAGAAAACAGTAGCATAGTATTGCGAATCGAAAAAAGCATATGTAATTTGAACTAACGCCATTATTACAGAAATACCTGTCACATTTGACCTTATACATTCAGGTTTATAATCATCATCTGAATAAATTTCCATATTTTCCCCTTAAAAGCCAAAATAACCTGAGTTTTTCATAGCGCCTGTACCTATATAGCTATCTATCTGAGTATTATTTTTGTCTATTCCTTCATTAATCATTTCTTCTATTGTTAGGTTTGGGAATGCAGTTTTTAGAAATGACTTAACATTATCTTTAATGCCAAAATATGTATCAACAGTATCAATAAACCAACCAGCCAAAAATGACAGACCAGCTATACTGACAAATATAGCGGTACCAGCTAGCGTTAAAGCAAACGCTTTTATAAACATTGCTAGAATCATAATCGCGGCAGTCCCAGCTAGTAAAAGCTTTGCTGTTGTTATTCCAATCGCACCGAGAAGCTCTGCAATATTCTGTTCACCAATATCTTTTTTAAAGAACTCGTAAACATCAAATGATGTAACAAATAGAAAAGATATAATATTTGCTCCTTTAAATGGATTAGCACTTTTAAGAGCAGTGCTTAGTTTACCTTTGCCTGTTTTTGTTTCTAAGTCTTCAACCACTTGAAGGGTTGTACTGAGCATTTTCATTTTATCATGTTCAATACTGTAATTGATGGCGGTTAAAAAAGTTCTGCTGGTGCGATCGCCTTTAAACACAATCCCGAGTTTATTACCCCACTGTGACATTTTTCTTACTGTGAACCTACTTTGAATAATAAATTCTTTTAGGTATCCCCTTGCTGCCTTAATTCCGTATTTGGCTTTGTAATAGGCATAGGCTTGTCCATGCTCTGTCGCTTGCACCATGACTGTAGCCATGGCATTTTGGTCTCGGTTACTGTTTTGCAGATGTTCGTAGAATTCCAGCAAGGAATTTTCTGCTAGCGTATCAAACAGAGCAGAAATAACCGATTCGTCCATATCATCAATGTTATAGACCTCGCCAATAGGATTTGGAAGAAGCATTAAGCTGTCACTGGCTTTGAGAATACCAAGTACTTCATTGCCGTTGTCCCTAGGCCTAATCAAGGATTTTCTTGGCGAAGGATCAATAGGGCAGGTCATTATCGCAGCTCTTAAATCGCCGGGGGCTGTGATGTCAGCTGTTGGTATCCGCTCTACTAAGGTGTGACGTTGGCCGTTTAAATAAAGCTCTAACGAGTTGCAGGTTTCGTCAACCGTATTGGGGATCAAGGTAGCTCTTGGCGTAAACTCTTTAGGCAGAGAAGGGCTTTTTTTGCCATTGACCGCAAATTGAATATCAAGATTTTGTCCGCTTTGATCGTCGGCCCAAAACATATTGCCCGCAGGGGCGTGCATCACTACTGGCTCTTTATCTTTGGCATCGGTAGTTTGGGCCTTGCCAGCGTAAATCCATAAATCGTCGCTCATTAAATTTCTCTCCAGTAAATATCAAATGAGGATTGTAAATCTTTGGTATTAATCAAGGATGTTTCCCCTTTAGCATTGGTCTTACCGTAGATTTCTTTACCATCTTCAAACACGACTTTGTACGCTTTGTTGGCATGAACCGCACCTGTGGTTTGGTCTTGCAACACAATGCGCTGGTTGTAACGCATAAAAGACTCATAAGGCGGCGCGACATTGAGCCTAGCACTTCCTTTGTCTGGGTTTATTGCCACATTTCCGCCGTTGATCGTGGTTTGCGCTGCGCCATCAATGGTAATTGAAGAGCCATAAAGTTTTATATTACCACTACTTTTTAGGATTAATCCCGCGTAGCCGACCTGAACTTTGATTTCATCTCCAGAAATAATGGTGGTTTCACCATCGGCGCGAAAAGAGGTGTTGCCTTGTACATCGACATTCAAATTACCGCCCACTTGCAATGAGTCGTCGGCGCCTATGTTGGCCGATAACCCCTCAAGCACCGCAAGGCTCGCTTTACCACCAATTTCCACCGACAGGTTTTGGCCTATTTTGGTTAGGCGGTTTTCATCAATCGATCTGTGTTGATCTTTTGCGACTTGCTTTTGCTCATTGGCGTTGTAGGTAACGGTTACGTCTTGGTCGACTTGTTCTTTAAAGGTTTGTTTTGTTTCTGAGGTTTTATGGCCATGAATGGTTTCTTTGCGATCGCCATGGACGTTATTTTCTTGGTTTCGGCCCACTTCAAGCTCTTCATCATTCCCTATATCTCGGTAGCGATTATTCAGCACGTCGGTTTTCATGTCTTTTTGCGCGTGAAAATGCACCATTTCTTGATCATTTTCATCTTCAAAGTGCATTTCGTTGTAACCGTCTGCCTTATGGCTTTGGGTGCGAAAAACGGTGCGAGTTTTATGCTCGGGAAGTTCGTAAGGTGGGGTATGTAATCCGTTATACACAGCGCCTGTAACAAGCGGCCTATCAGGATCGCCTTCTAAAAAAGTCACCACTACTTCGTGGCCGATGCGCGGCAGATACACGGCGCCCCAGTTCGGCGCGGCCATTGATTGGCTTACTCGCAGCCAGCATGAGCTGTGTTCGTCACTTTGTCCGTAACGGTCCCAATGAAATTGCACTTTAATTCGCCCAAGTTCATCGGTGTAGATTTCTTCTCCCGCAGGCCCAACGACGACCGCCGTTTGCGGACCATCAACCACTGGGGAGGCCATTTTCGGCGCGCGATAAGTCACATCACGCGGCAGACAAACAAACTGATTTTGGTAGTGGGTTGGGGCATCGGCACCTTCTTCTTCGTGCACGCGAGGGTTTTCACCAAGGTGCATCACAGAAAGCATTAGGTAATCACGGTTGACTGAGGAACGCGGATGCTCGCTTATCTCAAAACTTAATCCCGAAGCCAAACGCATAATATTACTTGAGGCATGAATTTGATGGCTATCGACTCTGTATTCTGACATCCATTCACTGCTGCGCTGAGCGCCAAAGTCAGGGGATGTATAGCGTCCAGGGTAATCGAAGCGTTTTAAATCGGTATTCACACCATCTTGGGCGGTTTTGTTTTGCGGTATTTTCGGGGTGAGGTAGTTGTAATCGCTATAGCTGACATCACTGGTGAGAGCGCGATGTACCTGCTCTAAGTCGAAAATGTGCTCTTTGTCAGACACACCGCCGCCTTGAGAGTGATACAGCATAGGCCCAAGATAAGAAGCGTTGAGCGGCGTGCTGACAAGCTCAGGAATGGCATCATTACTATCAACAATCACCATGGTATGCGCTGCATCGCTATGCTCAAAGTAAAACCACATGCCATGCTCGGCTAAAAGACGCTGAACAAAATGGTGGTCATTTTCGCGGTATTGCAACACATAGTCTTTTTCTTGATATTGGCCCGCCAGTTCAAAGCGGTAATCGCTCATCCCCGCATCATCAAACACATGGCGAATAATATCTGGCGCGGTTTTGTTTTGGAAAATGCGGCAATCTTGGCGCTGGGTCAAAAACCAAAGTTGAGGCACCAAAGTGATCTGGTAGCGAGAGTAGCGCCGACCAGAGCCCATATAACTTAGCTCTGAAACGCTGCCATTAAACTGGCGAGCCGCCGCTAAACCTTGACCATAAACACTCAGCACGCCGGTTTTTCTGCTCAGCGCCTCGAAACTAATGCCATCGTTTTCAGATAAGACGGTCAGGTTCATTTCAAACGGGGCAGACAGGGCTTCCGTCACCCGAAAACTTTCTACTTTGAACGACCCTAAAAACCCAGAGACTTCAAAGCTAAACTCAATATCATTCGCCATACCGCTTCACTCTTATGACCCAATTACTGCGGGTAATCAATCTACATGCATATTAAATGGCTGAACTGTAACAAGTTCTATGGAAATCATCACTGTGCTAAACCACTGAGTGAACGTCAAAAGAGGCTGATAAAGTAACTGACTCAATAGTGTATTTGCTTAGAAGGGCATGTAAGGAGACCGCAAGGATAGTGAAAGTGACGGTTTCCACCCTCAGCAGAAAATTGTGGTTTTGTGATGGGGTTTGCAGTGTGGGTTGGGGGGCTTTATATCTTTATTTGTTTTTGCTAGGAAATGCTAAAGCAAAAGATCTACAAAGTAAGGCTGGTGTGTTTTCCTCATTAAATCTAATGAATCTTTTATCCCAGCTCTCACTTCGCAAGCTTATGAACTCCAATTTCATGAAATGGTGTTAAGAATGTTTATCTGGATATGTAATATTTGTATTTTTTGATGTGTGAACCAAATTATTTCTTATAGTTTTTGGTGAAATCTTGCTCATATTTTTTGATTTTAAGCCTAGACTAATGGAAAATATGCATAAGTGAACTCAATTGCATAAGGTGAGTTATGGCTTTGTTACTGACTACAGAAGAACGACTAACAGAAAAGCTAAACAAAGAGAAAGAGTATCTTTGGACAGAGGTTAATAGGCTAAAAGCAGAGATAGAGAAGACTAATCAACAGCTTAAGTTGCTAGAACAGACAGCACCAGAGCACTATTCTAAAGTTGTCGGAGCTAGGAATAAAGCCACCGAGGTAAAAAACAAAGCTGAAGAACGCTTGAGTGAGATTGAATCCATTTATCAAAGTGTTGAAGACGCTTATGATACTGTCATTTCATTGAAAGATGAATCAAACTCGAATCTAGCAACAATTAAAAAGTATGGGTCTACCGTTTCTGATAAATCAGAATCAATAGCTCAATACCATGATCAATACTTAGAATCTAAAGCAAAAATTGACAAAGCCCTGGAGGAGATTAGTCACCTAGTTACTCAGAAAAATCACTTGGCGGTGAAAGTTGAGTCGTTATCAGAACAAGTAACCAATACCGAGCTGGTTGCGAGTAAGCTGAAATCTTTACTGAGTAATGCAACTAAACAGAAAAATGAGTTTGATACACTTCATGGTGAAGTCTTTGGTTTTATATATGAAGATGACAATGGTGAAGAGGTCGAACAAGCGGGTTTAAAAGACGAACTAAAAGATGCTTACTCGAAAATAAAAAGTGATGTTGCATCGTTAAACGAAGAAGTCTCGAGTATAGAACAAAGATATAATGAAAAACTAAAATCTATTGAAGGTCAATATCATGAAGGGGTTGAATCATTTATCTCAAAGGGTGAGAAACAGTACAGTTCAATAGTTGAAAAGATAAAATCGCTTCTTCCCGATGCTCTTACGGCTGGTCTTTCTGGTGCATACATCGACAAGATCAAAGTTGAAAAAGAACAATTAGATAAACATGAGCTTTCGTTCAATAAAGCTATTCGCTGGTTGATACTGTGTTCTTTGTTACCTGTTGCATTCAGTATGTTTCGAGTAATGTTATTGAGTGAGCCGTTTGCTTCCGTTATTCAAGATGCTCCGATGATTTACTCTATGATGTTACCAGTATACGCTCCTATCCTCTGGGTAGCTTACTCATCAAACAAGAGCTATAAACTGAGTAAGCGACTAATTGAAGAGTACACACACAAAGAAGTTTCTAGTCGAACGTTTGAAGGTTTGTCAAATCAGATTGACACCATTGGTGAAGATAACACCAGTGGTGAATTAAGAACTAAATTGCTATTCAACTTACTTCAAGTCAACAGCGAAAACCCAGGCAAGTTAATATCCGATTATAACAACTCAGATCATCCTATTATTGACGCGATTGATAAAAGCTCTAAATTAGCAGATGCGATTAATCGTTTAGATAACGTGCCTTTAGTAAGTCCGTTGTTACGACATTTAAATGCTAAAGAAAGACATAAAATCGAGCAGAAAGAGAAAGATATGTTAAATGTAGTCGACGTAGCAACGAACCCTGAAGGCGAATCGAAAGAGGAAGAACCATCAACTAAAACTGCATCAGTTGCATAGATAGATCATTGATAGTGAGTCCCGGTAAATAATTCTGTGTAACTGTCATGGTTACATGCATTCAGTTAATTGGTCTTTGAACACAATCATATAGCGCTCTAGAGCTTGTCGTTAGTTTCTAATCACCATCGTTCATGACTCCTTGGATCGCCAGAGAATTTTATCAAAATACATTATTCCCTCAATACGAACCCCCAACCCCTCTAGCACGATAATTTCCCCCCTTTTCTGGGCTGGCCATCTAACTTTGACCAAAGAACTTTGGAATTATTTGATATAGAAAAGCAATTAGTTAGTATGGCGAAATATCAGCACTGTATTGTTTTTAAATAGATTTGAAGGGGTTTTGTTATGATTGCAAGCGAAGTTGATTGTAAGGTGTACCCATATCACCCAGATTGTCGGGGGATTAATAACATAATTAATGAAGGGGTTGAAGGAACAGGGGCTGGTTATGATCAGGCTTTATCTTTATTTGCCGATGATAAAGCGCAGGTTGTCAGTTTTATTTCAACCAATTTGAATACAGAGCTTATGTCTTCACTGCAAAGTTTGGTGGCATCTTTTGGGTTAATCGGCTAGTACTTTGGCGTGAATGCTTAAAACAACAAAGGCGCTTATTGAGCGCCTTTGTTTTATCTCACGAAAGTAACCTGTGACTACTTCTTACGGCAGAACTCTGCGATAACGTACATAGATTGGCCGCCGTTGGCTTTGCCCGAAACCAGCTTAGGATCGTCGCCAATACTGATGCCGCGAATAACCGTGCCTTGTTTAATCACTTGGTTAGTCCCACGAACAGGGAGATCTTTGATTACCGTTACGTCGTCACCTTTTTTAAGTTCGACGCCGTTGCAATCAAGGGGCTTATCATCGTCCGACATGCCTTGCATGGCCCAGTTCATGGTTTCTTCTTCCATGTACATCATGTCTAGTGCATCTTGCGCCCAGCTTTCGCTGTTTAAGCGAGTCAGTTGTCGCCAAACGGTAACTTGAACGGCAGGGACTTGACTCCACATGCTGTCATTAAGGCAGCGCCAGTGGTTAATGTCTTCAGGGCTGTCTATCTCGCCAAGGCATTTTTCACACGCCATTAGCGCTTGATCAACGGTAACATGGCTGTGTGGCGGAACTGGATAAGCGGTAAGAGGGGTATCACTGCCGCACAGTTCGCATTTTGATTGGCAGCGTTCCAACATGGTCGCTTCTGAAGACATAATAGGCTCACATAATATAGGTAATTAATGAAGGGCGTTATTATCCATGTTATGGCTTGAAAATAAAGGCCTATGCTCATTATGAGCAGTTAGGCCGTTTAATGTTGTAATTGGGTAAAGACGCTATTTTCGCTGACAGATCTTGAATGCGCGTGCTGTGCGATGGGTGAGTTGATAGCAGCTCGGGCGGTTGGCTGCCCCCAGAAGCTTTGGCCATATTTTTCCACAGCTCAACACTTTGTGTAGGATCAAAACCTGCTTTTGCCATCAGTTCTAGGCCGACTAAATCAGCTTCAGATTCTTGGCTTCTGCCATAAGGAAGCAGCACACCATATTGAATGCCAAGCCCTAAGGCGGCCATAGTGGCACTTTGATATTGGGCGTATTGCGAGGAACCAAGCGCGGCGCTGGTAATTTGTAACCCTGCATTGGCAAGTTGTGATTGTGATAGACGCTCATTACTGTGATCGGCTAACACGTGAGCAATTTCATGGCCAATGACGGTGGCCAACTGGTCTTGGTTTTTCGCCACATCAAGTAGGCCAATGTATACACCAATCTTGCCGCCGGGCAGGGCGAAAGCGTTGACCTGTTCACTATCAAATACCACCACTTCCCAATCTTTAAACCCAGCCTGAGCAGGTACGTGCGAAGTGACCGCCTTGGCAACACACTGCACATAGGCATTGGTTTTACGATTGGTACTGATTTTTTGATCTTGCTTCATTTGCTCAAAGGATTGAGCGCCAAGTGTGCTCATGTCTTGGTCTGAAAAAAGCAGCAATTGCTGACGACCTGTTGGTGATGAGCTGCACGCCATCAAGCCGATTGCACTCAATAAAGTGAGGCGTTTCAATGAATTATACATAAGTTATTCGGTATGATTGTTATTATTCCTTTAATCATATCATTTGACTAAAATGCTGTGTAATGAATCATGAGAGAACTTGTATGACAATCTGGAAACAATCGTTTGATCTCGACGGCTTAAATGCGACCTCAGAAAACACCTTAATGCGTCATCTAGGCATAGTTTATACCCAATTTGGTGATAACTTCATCGAAGCGACCATGCCTGTTTGCCATTTTACCCATCAACCCTTTGGGATGTTACATGGCGGAGCATCTGTGGCGCTTGCCGAAACGCTAGGTTCGATAGCGGCTAATATGTGCGTCAGCGAAGACTCTTATTGTGTTGGGCTAGACATCAACGCCAATCATGTGCGTTCAATGCGAGAGGGCAAAGTTACCGGTCGCGCAGAGCCTGTGCATTTAGGGATCTCGACCCAAGTGTGGCAAATCGATATTCGTGATGACAGAGAACGGTTAGTGTGCACCAGTCGCTTAACCATCGCGGTAAAAAAGAAGCGTAATGCCAAGCATTCGTTTAAGGAAAGTTAGATGGTGATTGATTTCTCGGCGGGTAAAATCATTGTTACCCCTCATGAGCTAGTCATTAAACTGGCGTCAGAGCATATGATTACTCTGCAAGCTCAAACCGATGCGCTGCAACTGATTGGTCGAGGTGCCAATGTGATAGCCGCTCACGGCGCGGAAAATAAGTGGTCGATCAAGCTTGATGACGAGGCGCAGCTCAGTCTGATTGCTGAACAAATGGGGCTAAAGCTTCAATAACCTTATCCTAAGCTTGCCTAATTGCTCATAAATAAGGAAACTTAACAGAGTTCACTTTGATTGAGATTTCCTCTTTATGAGCAGTCCTAGACTACGCGTTCAATTTGAAACCTTGTTTGAACACTACAATGGTCAAAATTGTGGTATTCAATTAGACGAGATCACTGATATTTTGTTTTGCACTAGGCGTAATGCTCGGATTGTATTAAACAAAATGGAAGAGCAGGGGTGGATTGAATGGCACCCTTCGCCGGGCCGAGGTAAGCTTTCACAGCTCAACTTTAAACGTAGCCGAACCGATGTGAGTGAAAACCTCGCCAGACGATATCTGGAAGAAGGCAAGATCACCCAAGCGCTCAATGCTTTAGATCAAGACGCAGCTAAACTGGCGCAAATAGTCGAAAATTACTTAGGTGTGCAGCAGCAAGAAGGCGAGCAAGTGCTGCGTCTTCCGTATTACCGAGCGCTCTCTATGCTTAACCCGCGCAAACCAGTGCGCCGCTCTGAGCAACATATCGCAAGGCAAATCTTTAGTGGTTTGACCCGTTTGGATGAAAATGAATCGCTTAGTCCGGATTTGGCCCACAACTGGGACATGCTTTCACCCACTCATTGGCGCTTTTATTTAAGGCCCAACGTACGCTTTCATAATGGTGAGCAGCTGACCACTGAAATAGTCGTCGACTCACTACACGAACTTAGAGGTAAACCTCTTTATCGGCATATTTGCGATGTAACGAGCCCTAGCCGGTATGTGGTGGATATTTTTCTCGATAAGCCCAATTATCATCTGCCTTTGATGCTGTCTGAGTCTGACGCCAAAATTTTGCTTCCTGAAAGCAGCCGGTCTGCGGATTACGATCAAATGCCGGTCGGGACTGGGCCATATAAAATCGTCAGCAACACCAAGACACACCTTGTTTTGCAAGCTTTTGATGGATATTTTGGGTTTAGACCTTTGATTGACAGAGTAGAAGTGTGCGTCATTAATGATATTTATGGCTCGATCTTATTTCCAAGTATGGAAAACACCATAAAACAAACCACTGAAAAACCGACAGATGTCGAGTTAGACCCAGGTTGTACCTGTTTCTTACTTAATCGTCGAAGTGGTCTGGCTAAATCCGATCAATGGGCAAACTACTTTAGCCAGCGGCTAGGGTCTTTAAACCTTTATAATCTGTTGCCGCAAGAAAAGGTGGTTGAGTTAGGCGTTCTCCCAGCACATGGCCTAAAGCCGGGCTGGTATCATCACACCGCTCAAGGGCACTATACTTCTCCGCCTTCTTATCGCAAGGTGACGATCGCCTATCACGGCCAACATCCGACATTTCCGGTTTTAGTCCCAAGTGTTGAAGCGCTCCTCAAACAAGATAATCTTGAGGTTGAGCTGGTGAAATATGACGTTTCTTTACCCAACCCCGAACAAGTGGATATTTGGTTAAAGCCGATGGGAATTTCTACTCATCGCGACGATGGTTTGGCAGGTTGGCTGCTTAATTACAGTGATATTGAACAGTTTTGTAACCCTGAAGATTTCAACGATTGGCTCGAGTTAGTGCAAACATGGCAAGGGCAAGAAAATAGCCGCTTTCCAGCAAGAGAAATTGGTAAATCTTTGGTTGATCGTATGCAGATCATACCCATATTTCACTGCTGGCTAGGCATTGGTAGAGAACAATGCGGCGCTCTGCAAAATGCCAAATGCAATGCGCTGGGTTGGTTTGATTTTAGTCAGGTATGGCTCAAACCTGATCAGTTAGTAGAAAGAGAGCAAGTAAATGGCGAAACCGAATAAGAAGCAACCGAGCAAAACTGTCGATATTTATTGTGCCAAGTGTCGATGTGAGCTGTTTAAGTACCGAAAAGGTGGAAAAGGGGCCTTAGTGAAATGCTTTAAAGAACGAATTGTGGCGGATTTTACCTCTACACCTTGCCATTGCCCTCAATGTGGCATTGAGTTTGCGCGCGATACTTTGATACGAGGCACGCCAGCGTTCAAAATGATTGGTGGTAAGGTGGTTTTTAAATAAAAAGGCGGATACGCCACTAATTTCATTTAACACATTATGGTAAAAATCAGCCTAATTAGGCTTTTTTACGGCGTGAGCCACAAAAAGTATAAAATTGTCATTTCGGGGTATCATTGATTTTTAAAAGTGATAGAATCGCGCTGTCTAAATTTTACTCCACTTAACTGTAACCAAATAGGTACTCCCAATGGAACTAGGTCTTATCATCGCTTTCATCGTCGCTTCCGCTGTAATGGTCAAGAAAGAGATGGCAAGTTCGAAATAAGTGTAGGTTCGTTCACAACCGCTTTTGATGTCCTTTTGAACGAATATAAGAAAAAAGCTCCCATTGGGGAGCTTTTTTAGTTGGTTAGAATTGGTTTAGAATTCATATTTTGCAGTGATGGCCCAGTTGCGGCCTGCTTGAGTGTTGTCTGCATCTAATGCATCTTCACCTCTCACATCACTCCATTTCCAATATTTACGATCCGTTAAGTTAAACAAGCCTGCCGACAAGGTTAGATCTTTGATTGGTCGATAGTAGGCGGTTAAATCTATCACTGTTGCACTCGGAGTAGCGGCTTGCACACTATTCGGTGAAGTGGTGAGATCAGCGGTAGGGTTTATGTCTGACATCTTTTTCTCAGCATAATAGTTGAGCGCAATGCTGCTTCCCCAAGTATTGTTCGGTGAGTCATAATCAAGTGATGTGACCGCATTCCATGGGTTTACTGAGTTAAGCGGCTGCTTGTCGCCATCTTCACCTTCTGTATAACTGGCGGAAAAACGGGTTGATATCCCATCCGGCAGGTCAAAAACATCACTGACCATAATACGGCTCGAGAGCTCGACTCCCTTAATGTTTGCTTTGCCAATATTCTGATATTGATAAGTACTGCTATCAATCGTCACTCGATCAATAAAGTCACTGTAGTCACTATAAAACACCGAAATTTCAGACTTAGAATAGCTATTGGCGAAACGATAACCCGTTTCATAAGTGATACTGTCTTCGGCTTCTAAGTTAGGGTTAGCTAGGTTGGTATAACTGTGGTGTACTCCGACCGAAGAGTAAGAGTAATACAACTCTTTAAAAGTGGGCGCTCTATGACCTTGGCTTATTTGGGCAAAGACTTTAGAGTTGTCAGTTACGGTGTAAACAGTGCCAAGTCTTGCGGTTAAGGCAGAACTTGTACTGGTTTGATAATTGTCAATAGAGCTACCAGCGGTATTGTTGTCTGGCTTGGTTTCAAATCTATCCCAGCGCAGCCCTGGTGTGACAATAACCTTTTCATCTAAAAGGGATATTTGATCTTGCAAGAACAAACCTACGCGAGTTTCTTTCGCATCGGGTTGATAAAAATTCAGCGAGGCTTGATTGTTGTTTAATCGATTTATGTTCTTATTGGAATTTTTAATATCCTTATAAGAAGCGGCCATACCGTAGGTGACAAAATGTTCCATATTGTCTGTCGCTAAATACTTATTAAACTCGAAGTCAGTTTGAACTCCTTGGTCTTCATAAGAATAGTCTTTTATTTCGTCTTTTGTTGTACTAGTACGGTCGGTAATATTGTTCTGCTTATGAGAAAGCCACGTCACCTGACTGTCAATCGAGTCTGCCAGTAAGCTTGTACCCTCCCAGATATGTTTTACACCTAGCTTGGCCCTTTCCGTCGTGTCATCTAGTGTGTATTTAGTGTATG
Source organism: Vibrio sp. Of14-4 (assembly GCF_022347625.1). NCBI lineage: Bacteria > Pseudomonadati > Pseudomonadota > Gammaproteobacteria > Vibrionales > Vibrionaceae > Vibrio > Vibrio sp. Of14-4. Next base: position 23,984 of record NZ_JAKRGI010000031.1, read on the forward strand.
AAGAGCTCGCGACATTTCCGGTGTTGTTTTGATTGTTCATCTGGCCAATCAATTCTATGCGGTTAGCATCATCAACTTGATACTGAAGTTTGACCAGCAAATTGTCTGCTTTGGTATCCAAATCGTTGACTGAGTCATTTTGATACTCGCCATTGGCAAAGTTTTCAATAAGACCTGAGTCATTGCGCGTGTAGGCAACCATAGACTCTAGGTCTCCACTGCGGTTAGCTAGAACAACGTTTTCTTTGAAAGCGTCGTTTCGCGAGGCAAATCCAAGTTTAATCTGCCCACCAAATGCTTCACCTTCTTTTAGGAAGTCACTGGGATCTTTAGTTTGAAACGCAACAATGCCACCAATGCCATCAGAGCCATATAAACTCGACGCAGAACCTTTGACAACCTCAACTGATTTGATCATATCAATGTCTAAAGCAAGGCGACCAGATGAGATAAACTGGTAGGTTTCATCATACAAATAGGGCTGTGCAACACCATCAACCAAAATGTTTACTCGGTTACCTTGCATTCCCCGAATGTTAATTTGCTGGATCCCCATGCGTCCGTTAGACACAGCGTCAACACCAGGAGTGTATTTGAGGACATCGTCTACATTGGATGCGAGCGTTTTTTCAATCTGTTTGTCAGTAACGACAGAAACCGAACCAGCGACTTCTTCAAGTTGTTGCTCATTACGTGTGGCTGTGACAACCACTTCGTCGAAGAGGGCATAGTCACCCGCATAAACATTTGATGAGCAGGCCAAAAGTATGGAGGCTGACAAGAAGGATTTGTTATACATTTGCATTTACCTAAAGTACGTCTTAAAAATGATGCGGACTGAACTCTATAGGATCTAAATGATAATTACTATCGTTATCATTTCTGTTTTTGTGGTTTTTTTTTGCATTTTCATGCTTTAGAAAAATGAGAAATCATCTAAAATACAGTAAGATATGACTTGTTTGTCTAGTTTTTAAATGAAGTTGGTTTGGGCCAATAATGAGATCTTGATCTGTGTTTGAACTTAACAATTAATCGTGGTGATAAATGTGAGAAATCCAATTACTCTTGAAGCAATGCACATACTTGATGCTATTGACCGTCGAGGCAGCTTTGCAGCGGCAGCTAATGAGCTTGATAGAGCACCATCGTCTCTGAGTTATCAAATCCAAAAGCTAGAGCAAGATTTGGACGTTACCATCTTTGACAGATCAGGGCACAAAGCTCGTTTTACCGAAGCGGGTAAGCTTATTCTTGAGCGTGGTCGTATGATTTTGGCGGCGACAGAAAAGCTAGTTAATGATGCGAGTGTGCTCGCGAATGGTTGGGAGTTAGATATCACCATCGCATTGGATGGCATTTTATCCGTTGAGGACTTTTTTCCTATGGTGGAAGAGCTGGGTAATATCAGTTCGACCCGCATTCGTTTACAAGAAGAAATATTAGCCGGCTGCTGGGAGTCGTTAGAGCAAGGGCGCGCTGATCTACTGGTTTGCCCTAAGCCTGCGAGTATCCCTCAAGATGTAAAAGCGGAACCCATCGGTTCAATGACAATGGTGTGGGTTGCGTCGCCTAAGCACTATGTCCATAAACGAAGTGGGGTGCTTGATGAAGCAGCCAGAGCAAAATATCGCGTTGTGGCAATAGCAGACTCAGCAAGAGAGCAACCAGCGATGACGGTCAATATTTTACACAAACAGCCAACATTAACCGTGTCTAATTTGGCGGCAAAAGTATCGGCACTCAAATCAGGGCTTGGCATAGGAACACTTCCACGAACTGTTGCTGAGCCTCTTATTCAGCAAGGAAGTTTGGAAAAGATCGCAGACACCCATGATCTTAAGATAGACATACTTTTGGCTTGGAAGCGAAATCAAATGGGTGAAGCCAAGTCATGGTGTATCCAATACCTTAAGAAAAATTGGCCTTTGAACAACCATAACAACTAAAGCGCGTTTTATTCGCTCAATTTTAAAACCATGTCAGCAGTGCCATCCTCGAATTGTACATCTAATTCGAAGCCCAGTTTTTGTGCCAGCATAAGCATGCCTCTGTTAGTTGGCATCGTCATACCGGAAATTTGCTTAGTGTTTTTTTGGCGGCAATAGTCGATGATTTTTTGTAGCAACAGTTTGCCAAGGCCCATTCCTTTAAGATCTGAGCGAACTAAGATCGCAAACTCAGCATCGGTATTGTCTGGACTAAGGAGAGCACGTGACACGCCAATAATTTCGGGGTTTGAGCCAGAGTTGGTAATGGCAATGAAGGCCATTTCTCGGTCGTAATCAATTTGGGTGAGATTGGCTAATGCTTCATGATTGAGTTCGCCAACATCACTAAAAAATCGATTGTATAAGTCTTCTTTAGACACCTTACTCACAAACTGTGCATGGTTAGGTTCATCTTCTGGAAGAATAGGGCGCATGATAATGCTTGAGCCATCTTTAAGCTGGACTCTTTCTTCATACTCAACTGGGTATGGCCTAATGGCTAGGCGTTTTTGGGCTTCTCCCTGACTTTGTTTAAGAATCATGTCCGCATCAATCACTGTAAACTTGTCTCCCGCGGCAAGTAGCGGGTGAATATCTAATTCATAAACTTGTGGACAATCAACAATCATCTGGGATATTCGCACCAATAATTCAGAAAGCTTGGTAATATCCATAGGTATTGGTAATCGTTGAGGGCGGATCTTTCCTTCCTTGATGGCGCGGGTAACTAAGTATCTCGCTAGCGCCATGTTTAGAGGCGGTAAGGCACAGGTCGCATCAATCGATTCATCCCATTCAGCCCCTCCTTGACCAAGCAGAATAACAGGGCCAAATGTGTGATCGGTTTTTACCTTAATACGAATTTCTTCCCCTCCGGCGAGCTTAGCCATTGCTTGGATCAACAGTCCATGTATGTTTGCCGATGGGTAATGGACTTCTGCGCGATCTAAAATCGCTTCAGCAGCGCTTGCCACTTCGTGATGATTGCGTAAATTGAGCATGACACCTTGGATATCTGACTTGTGTGCAATATCTGGTGATCGCAGTTTAACCGCCACAGGGTAGCCAATCTGCTCTGAAATATGGACAGCTTCACTGGCATCAGAAGCGAGCCAAGTTGGCAGTACGTTAAAGTTGAAAAACTTTAAAAAAGCACCAATCTGATGAGTGTCTAACTCTAGGCTTACGTTATCCTGTAACTTATTTGCAATCCACTGCTTGGCATCACTAAGTTCACTAACATGCATGGGCTCGGCATTGGTTGGGGTTTCCATTAGTTGTTTTTGATTTCGCCGGTACTCGACTAAATGCATGAAACCAATGACAGCACTTTCCGGGGTTCGATAGGTAGGGATGCCAGCATTGGTAAAAATCTGACGAGCAGGTTTGACTGTATGCTCTCCCGACCAATTAGTCAGTATATTGAAATGTTGCCGGCGAGGGTGCTTGTTTATCGCTTCAACAATAGCTTGGGCGGTTTGTTGATTGTCTGTGCTCGCCGACGGACTGTGCATGATGAGTATCGCATCTGCGCAATCGCTATCCATGACAGCCTTGATGGCTTCAATATAACGTTCTTGTCCTGCATCACCGATTAAGTCAATGGGGTTATTGTGACTCCAATTGTCTGGCAATATTTCACTGAGCGTATCGATAAGGCTTGGTGGGAGGGAGGCCAACTGCCCCCCCTTCATTAATAATGTATCGACCGCAATGATCGCAGGGCCACCGCCATTAGAGATAATGGCGAGTCTTTCGCCTCGTAACGGAATGGAATGCGTCAAGGTTTCAACGGCAGCAAACAATTCGTGAGAGTTATTAACTCTCAGCATTCCTGAGCGCTGGATAGCCGAGTCATAGATAATATCGAGGCTATCAAGTCCGCCAGTATGAGCATACGCAGCGGTGCGACCAGCCTGTGTTTTGCCTCCTTTGAGCACTAAGATGCGCCGATTTCGCGAAGCCGCTCGAGCAGCGGACATAAAACGTCGGGCATTTTTTATCGTGTCTACATAAAGAAGTATCGCTTCGGTTTTCGAGTCCATGCTTAGATAATCAAGCAAGTCTGCAAAATCGATATCCAAAGCATTTCCCAAAGAAATGATGGCCGAAAAGCCAATGTTTTTATCGTTGGCCCAATCCAAGATTGTGGTGCACATGGCGGCTGATTGGGAAACAAATGCAATTTTTCCTTGTTTAGCATTGATGGGAGAACAAGAAGCGTTGATCTTCTCCCATGGCATGATAATACCGAGACTATTTGGGCCAAGCAGTCGTGTAGCGCTTCCTTTCGTGATATCACAGAGTAATGTGTTGTTTTCTTTCGTTAATCTAGTGGCAGACAGAACGATAACATGTTTGACTTGACGAGCTACAAGCTGCTGCAAGAGCGCTTCATTTCTAGAAGCATTAGTACATAAAATAGCGACATCAGGCGTGATTGGTAGTGAAGATACGTCTGGATAGGCTAATACACCACATACGGAGCGATGTTTGGGGGTAACAGGCATGACGACACCTTCAAAACCCCCTTGCAGGAGATTGGTCATAACTATATTACCTGCGCTGCTCGGTTTAATCGAAGCTCCTACAACGGCAATGGATTTAGGTTTAAGTAGGGCACTAAGATTATTCATGGCAGGCTTTCCCAAAATATTTTTACTACCAGTCTAACGGACCTATCCGACGAAACCAGAATGAAATAAGTGTTGTTATACGCTGATCACCTGACACGCATCTGACTTTGTGTATCACATCACAATGTAGCGGGGAATATTTCGAAAGTGAGCTTGATTCTCTGACTTTCTAACGGCATGATTTACAGTAACTTCTACAAAAGGCATGTGAAGAATCCCCATGAAAAGAATCGCAATAGTTAGCTTACCCTTAATGCTGTCAGCTTGTGTGTCGAGTGACTACGTCACTGATGTATCTTCTGAGAGCTACCGTGAAGATTATAAAACGGCGGCAATGCAAGAACCAATTATGGCCGAACAAGACATGGGTAACGGCATGATGGAAGAAGCGACTATGACAGTTAAGCCTATGAACAATAAGGCTAAGCCTGCAGTTGCGATCGTGGCACCGACAGAGAAGCAAAAAGCCATGAGCTCACGATATGGCTTCACAATTCAAGTGGTAGCCGTGGGTACCCAAACAAAAGTGGATAAATTTGCACGCAAGCTACCAAAAAATGGTGAGCCTATCTGGGAAAACTACAAAGTAGTGAATGGTACTAAGTGGTATACCATCCTTTACGGTGATTACGCGACGCGAATGGATGCGAAAAAAGCCATCGCCAAGCTGCCTAATGAGCTGCAAGATATGAAACCTTTCGTAAAAAGTATTGATGCGATTAAAAAATCCCAATATCCAACACTTAACAAGCTGAACTAATTATTCTCAAAGGGGGCATTGGCCCCCTTTCTTACGCATAAAAATTGACCGCTTGAATTGTCAGTAATGACATACTTTAGTCAAATCAATGAATCTTTTCTGATTTTTGATTACTATCGGTTTTTAATACCTCTGTTATATCACGGAAAAATTTCTCATGGCGAATACAACGATTTTACTACTTTGTGGCGGTGGCTCTGCGGAGCATGAAGTATCACTAGTTTCTGCAGACTATGTTCAGGCCAAGTTGGAATCCATTGAGAGCTTTGAGGTTATTAGAGTTGAAATTAAGAAAGAAGCTTGGTTTTGCAGCGATGAGATAGTGTATCTAGACACCAATAAAGGCACACTGAATTTTGAACATCGCGCTATTAAGGTCGATTTTGTCGTGCCATGTATTCACGGCTACCCAGGTGAAACAGGGGATATCCAATCAATGCTGGAACTCGCTGGTTTGCCTTATCTTGGCTGTGGTCCTGAAGCGAGCACAAATTGCTTTAATAAAATCACATCAAAATTATGGTACGACACACTGTCTATACCCAATACGCCATACATCTTTTTGTCTGAGAACAGCCCGAAATCTTATGAAAACAGCCTAGCAGCATTTGATAAGTGGGGTGAGGTATTCGTTAAAGCTGCTCGCCAAGGTTCTTCCGTTGGTTGTTACAAGGTCACAGATAGAGAGCAACTTAAAGCGGCGATTGATGGTGCCTTTGGCTATTCCGATCAAGTGTTGGTTGAAAAAGCAGTTAGACCACGAGAGTTAGAGGTCGCTGCGTTTGAATTTAAAGGAAAACTACACATTACGCCTCCCGGAGAAATAAAAGCGCCGGAAGATGCGTTCTACTCGTATGATGAAAAATACAGCTCAACCAGCCAATCGATTACTGATGTCCAAGCGTCTGATTTGAGCGAGGAACAGCTTAGTATTATTGAAAAGTCATCGAGAAAAGTCTTTGAACAAATGAAGCTTCGTCACCTATCCAGAATCGACTTCTTTTTAACACCTGATGGGCAGGTATACCTTAATGAAGTCAATACCTTTCCGGGGATGACTCCAATCTCAATGTTTCCAAAGATGTTAGAGCACAGCGGCATTACAGTGATCGACTTTCTTAAAGATTGTGTTGATACGTCACTTATTGAATGAAACAAGTACTTTTCGTAGTTGGTCACATAAAGGTAGAAAATTTCTTATTTGATAGATAGTTACAGTGTATCTTTGTTGAATTTGTCATTGCAGTGTAATGATTTAACTAGATTTATTTTTGTGGGATGGGCTTCAGTAAATTTGCCTTTTGCCGATAAACTTGAATAAGAGCGATATACAATTATTATTAAATTAACTGATTACTAAGATAAAATACTATGGCTGCTGCAACATATCGAGGATTTACCCTCAAAACTGCTGGAAATTCTACCGATGTATGGCAAGTTCAGATTAAGAATCATACTTTATCTGGAAGCATGCCTGCGGTTAAAAAGAGCATTGATTGGTTTTGTGACACTGCAAATATCATTGACCCAAAAGAATTTGGCTCTCTCGGTAACAAGAAAGAAGCTGAGGGAGGCCCAGTTCAAGAGGATTTCCATGGCTACACACTCAAGAACGATAATGGTAATCCCAACGAATGGTACTGTTTCTTTAATGGCAAATTAATTAAAGGCGGAAAGGTTGCCATGCAAAAGCATATCGAGGCATACTTGATCGCCAAGCAGAAAGCAGAACAACAACAGAAGAAATAGTTATTTATGAGTCTCGTATATTCGACAGAGGTCGGCAGAATACAGTCCGAACCGGAAAAAGTTCAGCGCCCTAAAGGTGATGGCATTGTTCGTATACAGCGCCAAACTAAAGGACGCAAGGGTAAAGGAGTAAGTATAATTACTGGCCTAGATTTAGAAGACGCACCACTCAAACTTTTAGCAGCTGAATTAAAGAAAGTATGTGGATGCGGCGGTTCAGTAAAAGATGGCACCATCGAAATACAAGGTGATGCCAGAGATAAAATCAAAGCGCATCTCGAAAAGAAAGGCCATACGGTGAAACTTGCCGGCGGTTAAGGCCTTTTTTCAAGGCTAATATCTAACTTAAGCATCACAGATGAATAAGTTAGATATTAGCTATTTTATGGTAAATGGGTTATGTTGAATGCAACAGACACGTTGTAAGC
>NZ_JAKRGI010000032.1:0-29129 GCF_022347625.1 Vibrio sp. Of14-4
ATGTGGATAGTTGTGATGATCATGCCTTAGATAACAGGCACTGTTAAAAAGTGATAACGCGCTGGCGCGTTTTTATGTGATCACAGAATACATAGCTCGCTGTATTTGCTTTAATTTTTAGTGAGTTATGATAGCTTAATGGGAAGTCAGGCAGACAGAAAAACGAGACTGCCTGTTATTAAGAATGTTAGGTGCAAGGAAGTTATGAAGCTACGAATTAACTGTATGCAATGCTTTCAAGAGCAAGGGCGTCCGTCTTTAGAATTTCAACCTGTTGAAATTCGTGATGACGGCCTATATTCGTCAACATGCAGCAACGGCCACACAACTCTTACAGTAATCCAAGAACAGAAGTTTGAGGTGCTGTTCGACTTTGGTGCTATGGCATTAATCGATGGCTATCCAAGGGAAGCCGTCACCAGCATTGCTGCTGCTATCGAGCGATTCTATGAATTCTATGTGGCTACTACCTGCCTGAAACACGGCATGGAACTAACCGATTTTCAAAAAGCTTGGAAGCACGTGGCAAATCAGTCTGAGCGGCAGTTTGGTGCATATCTTTTCGCATACTTAATAGACCATAATGGTGGCGAGCCACCAATCATTGACAATGATAAACCCAATCTCGATGGCGTTTCAAAAAGCAATACTAGAACATGGAAGGAATTTCGTAACGCGGTAGTTCACAAAGGCTATATTCCGTCTGTTTCAGAAACTCTTGCTTACGGGAATATAGCTTATCTTCATTTAAACGAGTTAATCGCAGACCTAAAAGAGAGAAGTGGAGAGGCAATTCAAAAAGTTACGTTTCATCATATCGCAAGGGCAAATCAAGCGGAGAATGGGAGCGTAGTTTCAACAATGAGCATACCCACACTTGTAAGCCTTGTGCGCGGTGAAGGTCCACCGGAATCATTCGAAAAGGCTCTAGAAAGTGTGGAAGAGTATAGAAAATGGCTGCATCACGTATAGCTCCTAACAATCGCGTCAAATGCGACGCTCGTACCTCGCGCGCTTTACGCGGGCGTTATACCTTTTGTCAGATTAGGATAATAAATGTTTAAAGATAGACTCCCTAATAGGGATAATAATCATATTCGAGAGACTATTTCATATAAAGTTTTTACTAAATCTATTCCAAGTCATTGGATAATCCGAGATCTTACAGAGAGGGATTACGGTACTGATGTACTGATTGAATATGTTACCGATAGTGGTGCTGTTACTGGTAAATTAGCTTTGGTGCAACTCAAATATGTAACTGATATTAAGTTTACTAAGAAAGGCGAATTCAAATACTATAAAATTAAACCAACCACTACTGACTATTGGTTGAGTTCTAATATTCCATCTTATATTTTCTTTATTAGTAAAAATGAAGAAATGTACTTTGTTAGCGTAATGAATTACGTGATGGAAAACTATGAGAGATATGCTAAAGAAGATAAATTCTATTATTCAATAAAGGAAAATGATTTGTTCTCTATAGAGAAATTTGTCGATGCATTTGAGTTTGATATATCTCGTGAAAAAAATGAGCTAGCTTTCATGAAAGCTATAAAGTCATACGATGCTTTCAAAGATTATTTTATGTCAAGCTACAAACGTGATGACTTAATGGTGGTAGATGGTGAGCAAGTTAAAATCATAGATAGGCATTATATGAATGTACATGATATATCTAAGATTATTTCTATACCAATGACCGCTAGTCATATTAGGAAAGTTTGTTTTGAAAATGGGAATTGTGATGAAATATACGAGTTTCATTTATCAAAGTGCTTAGAAGAAATAAGTGAACAATGGGTTCGTGTAGGGGAAAGGATGCAAAATATAATGAAGCACCATATTATATTTTGGGCAAATAAAGATATGGACTATGTTATGTACATGTTACTTATATCTTCTGGTGATCTAAGGAAACAGTTTTATAAATCGCTAGGCGTTAAACTTTAGGACAGGTATAACAAACGACTATGGCGTCAATAGCTAATTTTTAGCTGTGTTCGCATCCCACATGACGCCATCTCTTAGCATCGAATTTAGTATTACTACCATCTTTCGCACACATGCAATGATAGCCACTTTCTTAGGTTTCCCAGCTTCAAAGTGCTAGGGGTCAAGTCTTTCATTTTGCCCTAGCTAAATTTATCCAAAAATCCTAAATGACTTTTGTCCAAAACCAAGTTGGTATCGCTCATAACTAACACCAGTGCATCACAATCCCCCAAAGAATAAGTGCAATAGCTACTAGGTTATAAATATCACTATTGTTCAGTTCCGAAAGTGGCGAACTTTGCGACTGCCTTATTGATAGCATACTCCTGACGTCATCAAATACCACTAAATATAAGGAAGGCACAAAATGTTTAAGAGTATGCATAATATGGAAAATCCGTTAGTTATTTGTAATGTTTGGGATGCTGCAAGTGCGGTAATCGCCCAAAACAACGGGTTTTCGGCGATTGGCACTTCCAGCGCCGCGATAGCAAAAAATCTAGGCAAGGAAGACGGAGAAAATATTAGCTTTGAGAACCTATTGTCGATTGTCGAAATCATCGGCAAATCAACGACCTTACCTTTAACTGTTGATATTGAGTCTGGTTACGCACATACGCCGGAGGCCATAGCAGGTAATATTATTAAGCTTGCTGAACTTGGTGTTGTGGGGATAAACATTGAGGACAGCATTGTTGTTAAAGGCGAAAGACAGCTGTGTGATCAAGTGGTATTTGCCAATAGACTGGAAGAAATACGAAAGCAACTGCGCGATGCAAATATTGAAGTCTTTATTAACGTCAGAAGTGATGCCTATCTACTCAATGTCACACATCCTCTCAAAGAGAGTATTAATAGAATAAGCAAATATCAACAATCAGGCGCCGATGGCATCTTTCTACCATGCATCGAAGCATCCAGCGATATACAATCAGTGGTTGCAAGTACATCACTACCAATCAATGTTATGTGTGTACCAAACCTACCTACTTTTTCAGAGCTCAAAAACCTCGGCGTAAAACGCATTAGTATGGGCAACTTTGTACACGAAGCCATGCTTGCATCTTTGAGTTCTAAATTTAGCGCCATTCAAAAAGACCAATGTTTCAACTCCTTGTTTAGCTAATTCAAACAATGCTGCCCCATGCTGGATAAATACAGTGAGAATTGGCACAATGGTTTTTCTTTGATAAGTAGGGCCACCAATGAATATTGTTATTCTTCATGGGCTGTATATGCATGGCTTGGTCATGAAGCCGCTAAGTCAAAAGCTCCGTTCATACGGTTATGATACAAAAACGGTTAGTTACAACAGCCTAGCAATAGACGAAAACAAGGTGTTTAACGTCATTGATCACGCATTGTCAGCAACACAAACAAACGTGCTGGTTGGGCATAGCCTTGGCGGACTTATCATTAAGCATTACCTAACCTCTCGCGCTCCAAACATCGAGCGCATATCTCATGTCATCGCCGTGGGTTCGCCACTGCAAGGCGCTTCAATCGTAAATCGAATTCAAGATTTGGGTATGGGAGCTGTATTAGGTAATGCGCCTAAATTTGGTCTAGAGCAACATGAAGATAATTGGAACCATCCACAGAAGCTGGGCAGTATTGCGGGAACGCTAGCTATTGGCGCAAGAAGCTTACTAATGATGGAAGATAACACTCTATCAGATGGTACTGTAACGGTCGAAGAAACCAAAATCGAAGGCATGACAGACCATATCGAGATGCGCAGCGCCCACACCACTATGATATATAACTCTGCGGTGCCAAAACAAATCGACCATTTCATTAAAACAAACGGCTTTATACACCGTAGCCGATAAAGAAAACCAGCGCCGCTAAGTAATTAAGGCTTAAGGCACTGGTCAAATCATTATGCTGCCTTATGTTTGCCTAGCAAGCCAGAATAAAAGTCGTTGTCATCTAGCACGCCAACCAACTCGTCATTTTCGACCAATAGAATAGGCTGTCCGCTGAGCTGCTTTAACTTAATGGCTTCTCGCATGCCAATATCTGGGCTGGCGATCACCACACTTTGCTGTGATATGTCATCAAGATTCACTTTTTCATCTCGCCAATCGATGAGTGTCAATGAGGTTTTATCATCAAGGTAGAGTTTGCTATTGCGTTCTTCCACCCAGACTTTTTGTACTGGGCAAATCTGCAATCTTGCCGCTTCGCGCTCTAATTGGCTCACGGGTTGCATTAGTGAACGCCCTTTAAGCACATTCAGTGGATTAGTATGCGCGACAAAATCTTTCACATAATCATTTTCAGGTGCCAAGACTATTTGTTCAGGTTTGCCATGTTGAATAAGTTTGCCTGACTCCATAATGGCGATGTTATTACCGATTTTGAGTGCTTCATCTAGATCATGACTGACAAACAAAATGGTTTTATTGAGTTTTTTCTGTAGGGAAATAAGTTCGTCTTGCAACTGTGCTCTAATAAGGGGATCAAGCGCTGAAAAAGGCTCATCCATAAGTAAGATGTCGGTGTCCATCGCAAAAGCTCTTGCTAGCCCTACTCTCTGTTGCATGCCACCTGAAAGTTCATGTGGATATTTATTCTCCCAATCAGACAGCTCCACCATAGCAAGCTGCTCGCGCGCTTTCTCTCTCCTTTGCGCTTTGGGCATACCAAGCATTTCAAGCCCAAAAGCAACATTATCCAATACAGTAAGCCAAGGCATTAAGGCAAACTTTTGAAACACCATAGACACTCGATGAGTACGAAGGTGGCGAAGTGTATTCGCATCACATGAAGATAGCTCAACTTGGCTGTCGCCATCTTTCACTTGTAAAGAGCCACGAGTAATAGGATTTAGGCCATTCACAGCGCGCAGTAAACTTGATTTACCCGAGCCTGATAAGCCCATAAGAACGCATATTTCGCCTTCTTTGACACTCATGGTGACGTTATCCACACCGACCACTTGCCCTGTTTGCTCGATGATCTCTTGACGAGTTTTGCCTTCATTTAACAGCGACAATGCCTTTTGTGGTTGATCGCCAAACACCACATCAAGGTTTTTAATCGTAATGGCATCCATGATTAAGCCTCCTTTTGATTAGGTGATTTGCATAAACGATCTAAGATGATCGCCACCAACACAATCGCCAGGCCAGCTTCAAATCCTTGAGAAATGTTGACTGTGTTCAGCGCTCGCACCACAGGTTTGCCTAACCCATCAGCGCCTACGAGCGCCGCAATCACGACCATAGACAAAGACAGCATGATGCATTGAGTGACACCCGCCATAATACTTGGCATGGCCGCTGGCAGCTCAACTTTAAACAGCAGCTTTCTCTTGCTCGCGCCAAAAGCTTGCCCAGCTTCAATGAGCTCTTCCGGCACTTTGGTGATCCCCAGATAGGTCAATCGAATTGGCGCTGCGATGGCAAAAATGACTGTTGATATTAGGCCAGGAACAATACCGAGACCGAACAAAACAAGAGTTGGAATCAAGTATACAAAGGTGGGTACTGTCTGCATTAAATCCAAAATTGGCCGTAATAATGTGTATAGCCATGGCCTGTGAGCAGCCATTACCCCAACGGGGACACCTATCAGTACAGACATGGTCGTGGCGGCAAACACTAATACAAAAGTCTCTAACATTTCCTGCCAATAACCCAAGTTTAATATCATTAACAAAGCCGCTATCACAAATACAACAAGCGGAATACTTCGATGCAAGTACCAAGCGATGGCCGCAGTGGCGATAATTGGCACCTCGGGCGGCATCCATTTAAACAGATCAACGACAGACAAAATAACAGTTTCAAGAAAAATAGAAATGGCATCGAAGAAGCTAGCCGCGTTAATGGTTAACCAATTAACGCCCTGCTCCATCCATTGACCAAAAGGGATTTTGTTGTTTGTAATAAAGTTCACAATACAGCCTTATTTTGTAGAGCGGGCCTAAGCCCGCCAATTACCTTATGCATTAGCATTGACGTAGTCAGAAACCGCCTTAATGGCATCATCGCCATCTAGAGTTTGCACGCCGTTAAGCCATTTGTTCAGAAGCTGAGGGTTGTTTTTAAGCCATTGCTGAGCCGCTTTGGATGGCTTCATTTTTTTATTAAGTATGTCTTCCATCAATGCACTCTCCATCTCAAGACTGAACTCAAGATTTTTCAGCAACTGACCCACATTTTTGCATTCATTCAAATAGTTAGATCTGACATTAGTGTAAATGTTTGCACCGCCATAATTAGGGCCGAAAAATTCGTCTCCCTCCGCTAGATACTCCATTTCCACAGCTTGATTCATTGGATGAGGAGCCCAGCCTAGATACACAATCCACTGATTACGACGAACTGCGCGAGCAACTTGAGAAACCATGCCCGCTTCACTCGACTCTACAAGGTTAAAATCTTTGAGACCGAAAGCATCTTGGTCGATCATTGACTGGATAAGTCGATTACCATCGTTACCCGGTTCAATACCATAAATGCGGTTTTTGAACTTATCTGCGTTTTTTACTAGGTCAGAAAAGCGTTTAATCCCAGCATCATAAACATATTTTGGTACCGCTAAGGTGTATTTAGCCCCTTCAAGGTTAGCTCGCACCGTTTCAACGCTCCCTGCCTCACGGTATTTAGCAATATCAGCTTCCATGGTTGGCATCCAGTTACCTAAAAAGACATCGATATCACCATTGGCCAGCGAAGAGTAAGTGACGGGGACCGAGAGTAAATCGGTTCTGGTTTTATATCCCATTCCCTTTAGTAATTCGCTTGCAACCGCAGTAGTGGCGGTGATGTCTGTCCAGCCAACATCAGCAAAACGAACCGTTGAACATTGATTGGCGTAGGCACTCATTGTTGTTGCGCTGAGTACTATCATCGCCAGCGACTTTTTTATCATAGACATAATGGTTTCCTTATCATTATTTGTCCCCCTAAACCTGAGGCTCAACCTCTCTCACAGGGGTATTAATTCTCTGATTATCTTGCCAATCTGGCGCTATCCAAACTGGAAGTTCCTTAGCAGCCAACACTGGTAAGCCCAAAATTAAATCTGCAGCCCGCTCAGCCACCATTATGGTTGGCGCGTTTAAATTGCCATTAGGAATGGTGGGAAATACAGAAGAGTCGACAACCCTTAAGCCCTCTACACCTCGCACTCGACATTGTGAGTCTAAGACCGCCATAGGATCCTCGTCAGAGCCCATCTTACAGCTACATGAAGGGTGATACGCACTCTCTACGTTTTGCTTAACCCATTCATCAATCGCTTGGTCACTGGTGATGTGCTCACCAGGCTGAATTTCATTAGCTCGATATTCGTCCATCGCAGGCTGGCCCAAGATCTCACGAGTTAAACGAATACAATCACGCCAGTCTTGGCGATCCTGCTCAGTTGAAATGTAGTTGAACTGGATTTCTGGCTTCTCTTTAGGATTGCTAGACCTAATTGCCACTCGGCCACGACTTTGCGGCTTATTTGGGCCCACATGCACTTGAAATCCATGACCATCAAAAGCGACTTGTCCGTCATAGCGCATTGCCGCTGGCAAGAAGTGGTACTGGATATTGGGCCATTTGATTCCTTTTCGAGAGCGAATAAACGCACATGACTCAAAATGATTAGTCGCACCCAAACCTTTACGGGTCAAAATCCATTCAGCGCCAATCATGCCTTTACTGATTAGGCCCAGCTTACTGTTGAGTGTTATTGGCTTGTGACACTGATACTGAAAATACACCTCGAGGTGATCCTGAAGGTTTTCACCAACACCTGGTAAATCGTGCTCAACTTTTACCCCCGCTTTTTCAAGCACCGCCTTGGGGCCGATACCAGAAAGTTGCAAAAGCTGCACAGACCCGATGGGGCCAGAACTGAGTAGTACCTCTTTGTTGGCAAGACATTGTACTAACTTGCCTCTGCGCTCAAATTCGACACCGGTTGCTGTTCTATTCTCAAGTAATACTTTATGTGCTTGTACACCTTTCAATAAGGTCAAATTAGAACGCTTCAAAGCACGCCTTAGGTAGGCATTAGAGGTTGATGCTCTTACCCCTTTATCAACTGTCATATGCATGGTGCCAAAGCCTTCTTGTTGATAACCGTTGTAATCGGATGTCGTCGGGTATCCGGCTTCCTCACCTGCTTTGATAAAGGCTTGATATAATGGGTTTAGCGTCATGTTATTGCCGCTACATGTACCTAATGGACCAACGCCGCCACGATAGTCATCTTCACCTCCAATCCATGCTTCTGCGCGCCGAAAGTAAGGTAAACAAGCTTGATAATTCCAACCTTTAGCGCCCTGCTCTTCCCATTCATCAAAATCACAGGCGTGACCTCGGACATATACCATGCCATTTATCGAAGAGCTGCCACCCAATACTTTCCCTCGCGGACAATGAAGTTTGCGACCATCTAAACTTTGTTCGGCGACCGTCTCAAACTGCCAAGCATATTTTTCGCTATTCATCGGGTACGACAATGCGGTTGGCATTTGAATAAAAATGCTTTTATCACTGCCGCCTGCTTCAAGCAGCAACACCTGATGTTGACCACTTTCTGTAAGTCTGTCCGCTAGCACACAACCCGCAGACCCCGCGCCAACGATGATATAATCGTAGCTCTGTTTCATCTCTCACCTCTTAAGTCACAATGGCTTAGGCATAAGGGCTTTGGTAAGGGCCCAGCTCAACTAATATGCTTTTGGTCTGAGTATAGTGACGCAAGGTTTCTGGGCCATTTTCTCGGCCAAGACCTGAATGTTTGTAGCCACCAACTGGCATTTGAGCGGGAGAGTCACCCCAAGTATTCACCCAGCAGATCCCTGCTTCTAACTGGTGAATCACTCGATGAGCTTTAGCCAGATCTTGAGTAAACACACCAGCAGCTAATCCATAGTCAGTATCATTGGCGCGTCGAATCACCTCTTGTTCATCTGAGAACTTAAGCACAGACATCACAGGGCCAAAGATTTCATTTTTGACATGAGGCATGTCATCTGAGCAATCATAAAAGACGGTAGGAGCGACAAAATTACCTTTAGACAGCCCATTGTCAGTCACTTGATTACCACCAATCAGCAGTTTGGCACCACTTTGTTTAGCCATTTCAATCGCTTCTAATACTTTATCAAGATGCTGACGCGAAATTAGCGAACCAATTTGGGTATCCATATCCATAGGATCGCCGACAATCAGTTTTTCGGTTCTTTGTTTTAATTGGGTCAAAAAAGCCTCATACAGTGATTCATGCACATAGACTCTTGTTCCATGAGTGCACACTTCACCTTGAGTGTAGAAATTTGCAACCATGGCTGCTGATACCGCATCATCGAGTTTGGCATCCTCAAACACCACCATAGGTGATTTACCGCCAAGCTCCATAGTCACATGTTTGAGCGTTGCTGAGCTATCAGCCATTACAGCCTTACCCGTACCCGATTCACCAGTAAATGACACTTTGGCAATGTCAGGATGCGCTGTCAGCATTTGTCCTACTCGATAATCACCTTGCACCACATTAAACACACCATCTGGCAAACCAGCTTGTGTAAAGATTTCCGCCAGTTTTAAAACGGAAAGCGGTGTTTCTTCAGAGGGTTTAAATATCATCACATTACCGGCTGCTAAAGCAGGTGCAGATTTCCACATCGCAATTTGGACCGGATAATTCCAAGCCCCAATCCCAGCACATATTCCAAGCGGTTCACGTCGAGTATAAAAAAACTGACTTTCGTTTAGCGGTTGCTGCTCGCCTTGCAAGCCAACAGCAAGTCCGGCGTAGTATTCTATGACATCTGCGCCTGTTGCAATATCGTCTGAAATAGCTTCTTGCAAAGGCTTTCCAGTATCTGCAACTTCCAGTGCGGCGAGCTCATCGTTTCGCTGGCGAAGGATCTCGACCGCCTTCAATAAAATGCGGCTACGCTCAGTAGGCGTCATTGCAGACCATATTTGAAAGCCTTTCTTGGCAGACTCAATCGCCATGTGTAAATCGTCAACATTTGATTGACCTATCTCTGCCAGTGGCTCGCCGTTTGCAGGGTTGTAGGTGATAAAAGTTTCGTTTGATGCGGCATAGCATGCACAACCATCGATATACTGAGATTTTATTTTCATCTTATGTTTAGCACTCTAGTTATTTTCTTGAATAGTGGTTCAGTTGATTGTCTAAATAGTCATTAATAATCAATCTGGCTTTACTGGCATCAATACCACCAGGGTTGAGTGTTCCTCGTAGCCAAATGCCGTCGATTAATGCCGCAATTCCATGGGCAACAATCTCAGCTTGCTCACTATCAAACAAGGCTTTAAGTTCGGTTTTCAGGTGAGATAAAAGGCGTTTTTCATTGACCCTTTGAAGTCTTTTGAGCTGTGGATCATGGATAGAATGCGACCAAAATGCCAGCCATGTTTTTGCCACTTTATTTTCTGCCTGATAGCCCACGAAATTACCATCTATAATGGCGTTTATCCTCTGGTGGTGCTCATTCTTCGGTAATTGGCTAAGACGTGATTTTACCGTGTGAGACAGCTGACGAAGGACTTCTCGCATTGTCTCTTGCAATAAACCTTGCTTACCCCCGAAATAGTGATTAATGATTCCCGTCGATACGCCCGCTTCTTTGCTAATCAACGCAACACTTGCACCGTGCAAACCCACTCTGTCTATCACAGACATAGTCGCATGAACCAACTGAGGCTTTCTAATATCAGGCATCCCTACCTTAGGCATTAGCCCTTTTCCTTTTTTAATTGAACGTTCGATTAAAAATAAAATGCCTGATTATTAATTAGAGTTCAAATCAATTATCACAAAAATGATACATATGCCCGTTTATAAGTGATACAAAACGTGGAAAACTCATATCTTTCCAGCAATTATTTACTTGTAACTGCCTATAAAAATCTGATAAACATATAGTTAATTGAAACAAGCAATTGCTAGCTTAACTTAAGGTTTAGTCGCCCTTGCTTGCACCTAAGAATCACTCAAGAACCATTAATTAGAGCACTAATGATAATATTGTTTTATTATGCAAATTGAATTACCCAATATAAGGATACAAAACAGTATTTTTACCACCTCAAACCTGATGTTTAAGCCAGTTTGCGCTTCTGATGGTAAGGAATTATTTGATGCCTTCAGTGCTAATGCATTTCATCCTGACTTAGCCCTTTCAAAGCTTGATACACTCAATAAAGCAAGGCAATGGTGTGGGGATCGGTCTAGAGACTGGAAAACAAGTCAATGTTTTGTCTGGACATGCCGACATCAGGTGGATTTATCACTTGTTGGGCAAGTCACACTGCTTCCAAGGCTTAAAGATGTTGCGCTCGCCTATTGGGTAGCACCAGAAAAAAGGGGACGTGGCTATGCGACAACTATGTGCAGAGAAGTACTCAGATACATCATAGATATAGGCTACGAAGGCAATGTTTGGGCCGGCGTCCATACTTGGAATAAAGGCAGTATGGCCGTGCTGTCTAAGCTTGGGTTTAAACAGATAGAACTCCAGAATGACTTTATAAAGGAGTTCCATCTGCCAATTGAATCATTGTGAAGTAATGGTCAGTTAATGCCCCCAAATTTTCTCAACAAATTCTGGGTGATCGACAAAAGGATTGCGGTTGTTCTGAAATTGAAATACCGCTTCATTTCGATCTCGCTCTTTTTGGTCAACAGGATCGCTTAGGTGCCAGCGTTTGAACATCTCAAGTGCCCATGATTCAAAAACTCGATCCGAAGTTCCATTAAGTACTGCATCAGAGCTGCTGGTGTTTCCTTCCCAATAGGCGATGTCGTGCTCATAGCGGGTTGCCATATAGAAATACACACGCGCAAGATCGCCTTTAAATTGATCAACTGGCTCAAATACTGTTCCAGAGTAGTTTAAATAGCTCGTCGCATAGCCAAGCTTGGATCCATTTGATGATTGATAAGTCGCCACACCGACCTCTCCAAAAGGCCAATTACCCCGCTTTGCATTCACATAGCCATCTGAAGCAAAAAGATGGTGGCCGTCAGTATTCATCGGCGCCACTTTACCGCCAAACCAGCTCTTAGGAAAAGAGTGCTCTCGATTATAGCAATCTCCCTCACGGCGGTAGTTACCGCACTGGTCAACTCTAGCGACATACTTGATTGAATCTGGCCCCGATACATTTTCGGAGTAAATATCAAGGATACTGCCGTCATTCTCGTAATAGCGATCAATATCTGCTGACTTTACCAAACTCCATACCGCCGAATAACTTTGCCGCTGATGATTTTTGATAATATTGTGTAATGCGGTTTTCAGCTCATAACCTGACTTCCCCTGTGCTGACTGATAATAATCTTTGCCTTCACCACTCTTCTCACCCAGAACAAAGTGGTGCTCAATAGAGTCGTCAAATCTTCCTCCAGAGGCCAGATCCTGCTCATTCACCCTCAAACTATAAGCACCTTCGCCAAATTGGCAGCAGATACCATCCCCCTCTGAATCCAAAAATTCAAGCGTGTACTGACCAGCCTCTAGACACATTAACTGTTGGTAGTACTGATTATTATCATAACCCGATCCGGTATACAGAGACTTATCTTGATTATTTCTAATCTTCCAGCTTGTCTCTGCGCCATAATCGTCAGTATTGAGACTCAAGGTGACATTGTAATCCGAGCAAGCCCCCATCGATTGCTCAAAGGCCTCACCTCCGAGTTTGATATTATCTGGTGAGGCATTAGCTTGAGCAAGCAAACATGAGATCAATAGGCCTGATAGATAGGCGTATTTCTTAAACGGTAAGAACACTACAACTCCTTTGTTGTTAACAAATTTGCAACACAACTTAGGTCATCAGCATCCAATGATAAACACCTGATTTATAGATATAAGTGATAGAGCAAGTTATTAGTTACAAACTTTTACATACATCTCAATTTCATCGCCATTTTCTCTATCTCTACTGGTGAGCTCTCTCAACCAGAACTCTATATCCTCTAATTATTAATCCAATGATTAACCACAGAGATGAAGTCTGGATGAATTAAATACCCAATCGATGCATGAGGATTGGACCGCCCTTCCATAACAGTCAGGTTGTAGATATGAAAATCTTCAATAGGGGCTTTAAGTAGACCTAACTTAGACATCTCGTCATAATCATTGCTTACCCGAGTATCATGGGAAATAAAGTCATCTTCTGCGGCAAAGTTACACCATCTTTTAATATTGGTTGGATACTTTTTAAATCCTCGATTTCTGCTTCCCTTAAGCTGCTGTTTGACGTTTTCATCTGCCAAGGGAGAGCCCAAGGTTACAAAAAGATTTACTTTTTTATCAGCGCCATACAGTCGACGATATTCACCATAGTGAGAGAGCTTCCAGAGATTATCAAAGCAAATCATAGAGCCTAAACTGTGCCCGACAAGCATAATATCATCCCCTCGATCTAACGCTTGCTTAAGCGCAGGTGTTAGGCGACTTCTTACATCGCTGGCGAAATAAGAGTCACCATTCCAATAATGAGCCATGTCCGGAGCAACAAGTTTGATTAGGGGAGTGGCGACACCAAGTTTTCCTAGCGGAGCAGAAAAAATATCTGCCAGCGCCTCTTTAAGAAAACCTGCTTGAGTTAGTGCGTGATATGACGCTTTATTAAACTGCTGCTTGGTGTAGCTTTTAAGTCTTTCCAGAGATTGATAACGTAACCCTATATCTTCCGTTGGCTGCTGCAAAAAGTCATTCGACAAATCACCATAATAAATGAAATCTTTGTTGATCTCCTGAAATCGTTCCATAGCTTGCAAGCCAACATCTCTTAATAATCCATGGTTGATTGCTTCATACCATAACTGCTGTAAATCATCTTTCGATGGTTTTTGCGCACGGCCATGCACAAAAATAATCCTTTTGGCCATCAGCCAATATCCTTGTATAAATGGGTTTGGATTTAGGTGTTACACCCTGTGGGTATGTTCAAGCCCAGCAATGGCCTCAATTTCTATCTGCAAATCGGGGTGAATCAATGCTGAAACTTCCACCAAGGAACAAGCAGGTAAGTGCCCTTGGTAAAAATCAAACAGCTGCTCTCTGATCGAAGAAAGTAAACTAATATCGGTAACAAATATGGTTAACTTGATTAAGTCAGATATTGCACAGGCTTCAGCCTCAAGTATTTGTGATATCTGAGACAACACTTCCTCAGTTTGTTCAATCAGTCCGCCTGACTGAGCATTTGTGCCAAGTGCTGTCAGTCCGGAAATGTAAAGTGTCTGGTTGTGTTTTGCTGCGTGTACATATGGGCCTGCGATGGCAGGCAAAAAATCATATTGGCATTTTTGAATCATATTATTTTTCTGCTGGCTTAAACTTCTTTGTCATTCCTTGGCATGCTGGAGATACCAAGCGATAACCCAATTTTTGGTAGAATTCAGGCTCATCAGCAATCATTGATACATAAGAGCCTTCCAGCGCTACTGATGCTAAATACCCATCAATATATTCCATCACCTTTCTGCCTAGCCCCTTTCCTTGATACTCAGGATCAACCACGACATCCACCACTTCAAAATTACAGGCCCCATCTCCGACTACTCTTCCCATAGCAACAAGTCGCTCACCATCTCGAATTGAAATTGCATATAAGCTATTGGGAAGTGCGATAGTAGCGGCTTTTAGTGATTTGGCCGACAGCCCAGCCTTGACACGCAAATCGCAAAATTCACTTGGATCTGGTGAGGTCTCTATAAAAATTAGGTTCATCATACTTCTCTTTTTATGCATCATGGTGATCATACATAAAACCTGTATATGCATACAGAGATTGATTCTAAAACATCTTGATAACATGATCTCTGTATACATTATGCAAATTAAGAATTGGCGACTACACTTCACATATAAAACAAAACACATAATCAATATGTACCATAATGTTCACCACATGCGAAAATCGCGCTTAGCTATTCTTATCGTTGTCATAATGGTTAACACCATACTGGCTGGTTATATTATTCTAAAAACCAATTCCCTTTCTGCTTTAGATAATCAACTGAATTCCGGCTATTTAGAACAAGCAAAAGTTGGCCATACATTAGCATTAATAGAAAGAAATTTCGGTTACTTGGGTTTCATACATCATTTCAAAAACTACGTTATTCGGCGCGAAAGTCAGTATTTTGACCTAGCTATGGAAAGCCACCGAGACATAAAGTTAAATATGGCGAAGCTTCGCTCACTAACTAGCCACCCTGATTTAATGGAAAATCTATCAATAGTCGAATCTACATTAGACACTTACTATGACAAAATGCTGCAAGCAAGGGAAAAAGGAAGAGCGCTCTCTGTAGAAGACCTCGATAAGTGGGTGAAGGTCGATGATGATCCAGCATTAAATGCGCTGCAATCAATGCGAAGCACTGTTATCCCAGAAATGGAAGAAATTTTAGGCACGACCGAAGGTCACCTAGATAACATAAATACTTACATGTGGATTTTCAATGTGTTCATATTTCCATTTATGATGTTTGCAACTTGGTTTATTCTAAGGGAGGTCAAAAATACCAGTGTGTATGCTGAAGAGCTGGGGAAAATATTCAATGTATCTCCAGACGGTATTTTATATATCGATAACGAAGGCAGCATCCTAGGTGCGAATAAAACAGCAAGTGATATTTTTGGATATACGAATAAAGAGTTCAAGAAGTTAAAAGTTGAAGATTTAATCGACCCTAAGCTGAGAGAAAAGCACACTAGCTTAAGAAGTTCCTTCCAGAGCCAACAACAGTCAAGACTCATGAGTGACAGACGACAGAATATAGTTGGAAAAACAAAAAGTAACTCAGACGTTGAGGTTCAAATAGCAATATCATCAACTGATGTAGGTGGTCTCCCTAGAACAGTTTGTGTGATACGTGATATGAGTGAACATAACGAACTCAAGGAGACAGCAGAACTAGACTATCTGACAAACTTGTTTAACAGACGTAGTATCGATAAAATTGTATTCAATGAAATTTCTCGTTCTGAGAGACAAAAAACGCCAGTTTCTTTGATACTGATAGATCTCGACAACTTCAAGTTGATTAACGATAAAAAAGGGCACGACGAAGGTGATAATGTCCTTAGTCAAGTTGCTAGGTTTCTACAAGAACATACCCGTAACTATGATTCGGTTTGCCGTTGGGGTGGTGACGAGTTTGTCATAGTCTCTCCAGGTATGTCGGAAAAAGATGTAGTAAATTATGCTAATCGACTGATCGATTCCTTTAAGCTATCGCCAATTAGTGATGGTTTGCTAAACTTTAGCATCGGGATAGCCACGCATACGCCTGAAGCACCTTATGATGCAACGTCACTATTCAAGCAAGCAGATCAAGCTTTGTATCAGTCAAAAAATGCAGGCAAAGGACGAGCTACACATGTCAACCAAATGAGTAGCAGTAAATCACATTCCTTGAAAGCGAAAATAACCTGACACTACAAAGTCTGTTTATATGACGTCGAAACGACTGCCTGTTGTATTGGTATACTCATACCCTAAACTAGCATTCAGCCTAAAACAATAACTATCGGTATAGCCATTATGACTGAACCCGTACAAGCTTTGGTAACTAACCCTCAAGATTTGGTTACAGAAGCACTAACAGCACTATCAAACAATCAAGACTTAGCTTATCTAAATAATTTACAAGATACTGAAATCGCCAATATTATCGAGTCAGTCATTTTATCGCAGAGAATTTCAGTGATTGAGGCCTTACCACCTGAGCGCTACTGGCCAATTCTAAGATTGCTACAATATGATACAGCTAAACACCTCCACCAATCGCTAAATACCGCCATAATCAATGAGCGAATACCATTCATCACTGAGAGCGACATAATAAATTATGCTGGCTTTTTAGCGGATAATTTGGTCGATGAGTTTTTGCTATCTCAGAGCGCATCAACCACGGCACATCTTCAGCAAGCATTATCTTACAATGACGACAAAGTCGGCAGATATGCCGAATCCTCATTTATCGTTGCAAACGTTCAAAATACTGCAGGACTGATAAAGAAAAAGCTATCAGAGCATGACGGAGTACAAGTCATTATTGTGCGAGACCAAGAGAGAGTCATTGGAGTATTAAACCCAAGTAACTTGATAATATCTGATGATTCACAGCGACTGAGTAGCTTAGTAGTCCAGACCCCCATTGTTGACCACAATGACAGTATTTACGATTTGGGCAAACAGCTAACTATAGACGGAACCACACTGTGGTTTCCTGTTGTTATGGAGGGGAAAGTCTTAGGCGCACTTTCTATAGTCTCTATCGTTAACGCACTACGCGAACAAAGCTTACAAGCCATAGTCCCAGAAAATGTAAAAAGTGAAGAGGACTTGTTTACACCACTTCATGTCGCAACCCGATTAAGGGCTATTTGGCTAATAATAAACCTTGCGACTGCATTCGCGGCATCAGCCATAATTGGGATATTTGATACAGCGGTCGAGCAAGTGGTTGCTCTGGCCATACTCATGCCAGTGGTAGCAAGCATGGGAGGCATCGCCGGTAGCCAAACTCTTGCCGTATCCTTACGCGGAATCGCTTTGAACCACTTACATACTGGAAACATCAAGCTATTGGTTAAAAAGGAGCTTAAAATTGCAGCCCTAAACGGCTTGGTTATGGGCGCCGTGATAGCACTGATCGTCTATTTAGTGTTTAAAGTCGCTTTGTTAGGCTTAATTATATTCTTTGCAATAAGTATTAATAGTATTGCGGCAGCTTTGTCAGGTACGCTTATTCCCTTTACTTTAACAAAACTAAAGATTGATCCAGCCATAGCTGGCTCTGTAGTGCTAACAACCGTGACGGACATTGTCGGCTTTTTTGTATTTCTCGGCTTAGGGGCTTTACTTCTTGTGTGAAGAAAACTGGCTTTTATTGAAATACATACGTTATTACTCCTTCTCGGAAGACTGAAAAACAACCTTTTATTGACCAGCCTTGTTGATATTCTTTACCAAAGCTGGTCAAAAGCTCAATGGTAAAAGTGCCATTGGTGGTATCTACACTGCGGACTCTTGCTTCATCAAAACCAAAAAAAGTGTTCACATGAGGATAGAGCGCCTTATAAAAGCTTTCTTTCAGCGAGAAAATCAAGGTGACGCCGCGCTCAAATGCCAAGTCGCTTTGCAAAAGCAGCTGTTTTTCCAATTGATCTACTAGCTGATCGCAAAGCTCATCAGCGAGCTGCGCACTCATCCAATGTTCAAAGTCGATACCAAGCAATCTATGATGCTTTTGCTCTGCCACGGCAGCTATAACCACTCCATCAGAGTGAGTAATCGAACCAATTAATCCCTGTGGCCATATAGGAGAGCGGTCTTTATGTGTACCAATTTGCGGCTTAGTACCATTAATTCGCTCAATTGCCTTTCGAGCAACAATACGTCCTGCAAGATATTCCGCGCATCGCTTATCAACTGCCTTGCCTAAACTGGCTGGGAAGTCGACTTGATAGTGGTCAAACAAACTTTGATGATATTCATTGACATCAAAGCCAGTATGTTGAACTTCAATTGTGTCGGGGAAATCAATTAAGCCTATTGGGGATGAAATTAGAAATTCTTGTCTATCCAAACTATTTACATCTTATAATCAGTCATTTAAAAGGACTCAACCCATAGGCTAAGCCCTATAATCATATAGTTACAGAGTATACATCTTAGTAAATATGTTTAAACACTGCTTCAACTCTATCTAACCCTCGCACTAAAGTGTCTCGCTCAATGGTAAGAGGTGGAAGGAACTTTAAAACGCTATCCTTGGCACCGCAGCACTCTAGCAAGAGCTTTTCATCAAATAACTGTTTAGATATATGCTTAGAGACATTATTTTCGGGAATTTCGAGTCCCCATACCATGCCTCGGCCACGAGCAGACATATTCAAGGCAGGGAAGGCCTTAACCCACTCATGTAAGCGGCCACCGATCACCTGCCCTTTGCGTTCAACTTCTGTAGAAAACTCCGTGTCTTTCCAGAAATCAAGCAGTTGAGTTGCGGCGACAAATGCTAGATTGTTTCCACGAAATGTACCGGTATGCTCGCCGGGTAACCATTGATCCCATTTTGGCTTGATTAAATTTAAGGCTAATGGCAACCCGCCACCTATGGATTTAGACATACAGACAATATCTGGCGTAATATTGGCAAACTCAAAGCTAAAAAACTTACCTGTTCGTCCGTTTCCAACTTGAATATCATCGATGATGAGCAAAATATCGTGCTGCTGGCATATGTCTGCAATTTGGTTTAGCCATTGCTTAGAAGCTGGGTAAATCCCCCCCTCTCCTTGAACAGTCTCTAAGATAATAGCGGCAGGCAGAGCGACACCACTGCTACCATCTTCAATGAGTTGCTTTAGGCATGAAGCAGTATCCACTTCTGAACCAAAGTATTGATCATAGGGCGCGTGGTAGACATCACTTCTCCCACCATAGGTTGACTGGTGATAATAGTCATTACCCGTCAGTGCAAGCGCCCCCGCCGTTAAGCCGTGATAACCGCGCGTAAAAGCAATAACATTTCTTCTTCCCGTGACTCTACGAGCAAGCTTTACCGCAGCTTCAACAGCATTAGTTCCTGTTGGACCCGTAAATTGAATTTTATATTCTAATTGTCTTGGCTCTAAAATAACTTGATTAAATTTCTTAATAAATGCCTCTTTTGCTAGGGTCGCTTTATCAAGACTATGTAATATTCCTTTTCGACTGAGGTAACCAGAAATGGCATTCAACATAGCATCAGGATTATGACCGTAATTTAATGTTCCTGCCCCGGAAAAGAAATCGATATATTCATTACCTTCTATATCCCATATTAGAGCATTATCCGCCGTATCAAATATCGCAGGAAACGAACGAATATAACTTCTTACTTCCGATTCTAAGCTTTCAAAAACCTTCATTGTTTTCCCTTTCAACTAAGTTATTATTTTGATTTTTTATAGAAAATTGCCACACTAAGTATGATCATTAATCCACATACACTATATAAAAAAGCAATACCTCTCCCGGGGCCTATGCCAATAATTTCTCCTACATTACTTGCCAATAAACCGCCCTCATTCAGCATGGGTTCAAAAACAAAATCAGCCATTGGTCCTGCAACTAAAAAAGCCAGAGGTAATGACATCTGGGTTACCAAAGTTTGTACGCTAAGCACTCGCCCTTGTAGTTCACTCGGCACAGAAGTTTGCCATATGACTTGATTGACGCTTTCAACCATGACAAACAATAAGGTCATCATCAATGCAATAACCATTAACACCCATACGGTAATACTTTGATTAACAAAGATAAGTGATGCATTAACCAAAATAATGCCAATAAAAAATAGTATCCAACATAAAAATGCATTTTTATCTTTAACATCGCTCAATAGCATTAGGACAAATGAGCCCATAAGGGTGCCTATCCCGGCTGCAGTTAATACAGTGCCAAGTTCAACAACAGTTGAGAAACTCAGCACCAAGGGGGTTAGCAATACATGAACAATACCAATACTAAAGTTAACGACTCCCATAAATATCAAAAGAGATAAAAGATATTTATGCCCCATCAAATATTTAAAACCAAATTTCACTTGCTGTAGAACACTCACTTTTTCGCCGTCAAGAGACTCACTTCTACCATCATTGCGATTAATTTTGGCCACAATAAAAGAAAGAATAAATATGGCACTGACAAAGCTCACTACATCAAAAATGAAGACTCCTTTTAGGCCAATAGTGACGAGAAAGAATGCCGCAAGAGCAGGAACGGATAATTCCACGATCCCTAGACCGCCCTGCGAGAATCCTTGATACTTTATCAGTTTTTCTTTTTTGACCAACACAGGAACCAAAACCATAAAACTTTGACTAATAAAGCTATTAAATACTGAACCTATACTGACAAACACAAGTATCCATTCAAAACCTAGCATTTCCTTTGTGTATAAAAACATCATGATCAGTGAGCAAAGCCCAGCACCAACATGGCCTGCGATCATAATGCTCCCCCTAGGGAAACGGTCAAGAAAAGTACCGACCAAAGGGGTAAAAAATAGCTGTGGAGCAAGCGCTGCAAAGCCAATTATCCCATATGCTGTTGCAGAGTTCGTTTGCTTATATACCCACTGTCCTAATGCAAAATCTGTCATTAGGGTTCCCAACAGGGAGATAAGCGTAGCAGCAAGCATCATAAAATAAGCCAGATTGCTAAACCCACTGTCAGGGCCTTCCATAACCGTATTGGTTGGTTGAGACATAAATTTATTCCATATTAGATAAGGCTATTGCCCGCTCTACAAACGGGAAATAGCCATACAGTTACTTTTGATTGATGACGGTGATAAGTGACAACAGATAATCGGCTATACCAGCAACATGGTTTTTATGAAGCATAGAATTATGCTCTCCAGTAACTATCGCACTTTGTATCGGTTCGAGTGAATAGAGAGAGTTAGCATCCAAAACCTGCTGCAAATAAGGCGAACTCTCTTCACAACACAGAAGATGTATGCTGCCAACACATTGTCCTGATGGGTTATAGCCGCGATTCATCAGCTCCTGTTGTTTATAAATCTGCCAGAACCCATCAAGGGAGAAGCCGTCCTTATCGCAAAAACCTTGGTCTGACAGTTTTTGACCAATAGCGAATGATGCAGCGTCGAAATCAAACTCACTAGAATGTTCCAGCACTGGCATATCTATGCCTAGCCAGTTCGAAATACCATTGAGAAAAGACGTTTTGATTTCTGTTTCACTTGGCTCACGACTGACAGCTTCAAAACTTACGTCGGTCAGAATAGTATCCAGAAGTATCAAGCTAACTTTTATAGCCTCAGCTTCAAGTCTACGCATCACTTCGAATGCCACTCTTCCACCAAACGAATGGCCTATCAATATTACGGGTTCACTAAACTGAGTCGCTTTGAGTTCTTGAACATATCTATCGACCATATCATCAAAACATTCTGTTGGCTCAGTATGTCCAAACATACCCGGAGCGTCGAACGCATGGATATTAACTATCCCACGCAGCGCATTTGCTAAAGGCGCATAGGCCATCGACATACCACCTAACCCCGGAAAACAATAGATGTCAGATTGTGCACCCTCACTAAACGACACCAGACAATTAGATGTGAGGTTGGAGTCTCCGTCATCCATTTTACCTTCAATATAACTCGCTAAATCTGACAAAATAGGGGTCGAGAATACTTCTTTTACCGTCAAGTCAACGTTAAACCTAGATCGAACCTTATTGACCATTGACATAATCAACAAGGACTGTCCACCAATCTCAAAGAACTGAGCATTGCGGCTAATCGGCGCATCAGGCTTAATTAGGTGTTGCCAAATCTCAGCCAATTGAAGCTCTGTGTCTCCTATTGGTTGCTCATAACTTTCTTGTCCAAGATCAAACGATTTTTTCAGCAAAGCCTTGCGGTCTATTTTGCCATTCGGCGTGAGTGGCATCGCTTTGATTGCGACGATTGAAGAAGGCACCATATAGTGAGGAAGTTCAGCTCGAATACCTCGATAAATAGCTTGCTTGATTAAAGGCCAAGATGTGTCGGTATTTGAATCATCAATCACAACGTAACTTACTAGTGTAGGCTCTGCACCCGCGGCAGATTGGACACAAGTAATCGCTTCGCTGACCCATGGATTTTGCAACAATTGAGACTCTATTTCGCCTAATTCTACTCTAAAGCCACGAACTTTTACTTGGGTGTCTAAACGTCCCATGTAAACCAGAGAACCTTTATCTACCCAGCGGACCTGATCGCCTGTTCTATACAAACGGCGAAGTTGACCATCAACATTTACCGTAATAAACGACTTTTCAGTCAGTTCTGGGCGATTCAAATATTCACGCGCAACGCCTAATCCACCAATATACAATTCGCCACCGACACCATTCGGAACGGGCTCAAGGTATGGATTTAAAACGTAAAACTGGGTGTTAGCAATTGGACCACCAATAACGCCTAAAGTATCGGTTCGACGTATACGCTTTACTGCCGACCAAACGCTTGTTTCTGTCGGACCATACATATCAAATAGCTGATGCTCATCACTTATAAGCAAGCCTGTCTTAACCGCTGCATTCATGGCTTCACCACCACAGAGCATTTTTAACATCACGTCAGGTTTCCAACCGTTATTGAGCAGTAATTGCCATGTTGCAGGCGTGGCTTGCATAGCGGTAATACGCTGGTAATCAATCAGACCGGCTAGTAATTCAGCATCCATCGTTGCTTCTGTACTTGCGATAACAACCTGCGCACCAAGAGTTAAGGGCAAAAACAGCTCAAGCGTGTGAATATCAAAAGACATTGAAGTGACAGCAAGTAAATTATCCGTCCTTTCAAGCCCAGGATTAACTGCCATAGAACAAAGAAAGTTGAGCAAAGAACCGTGTTCAATCGCAATTCCCTTTGGTTTACCCGTAGAGCCGGATGTATAGATGACATAAGCCAGAGCAGTTCGAGTCACTTCTGGTAACGTGTCAGTAGATACCATCTCCGACATTTCGCTATCTAGGCAAAGCTTGCTTACTGAACCATCAAGTTGTTCAGAGAAACTCTTAAGCGTTAAAACTAAGCTTGGTTGTGAATCTTCCAACATGTACTCGATACGATCGTTTGGATAACGAGGATCGAGTGGCACGTATCCGCAGCCAGCTTTACCGATTGCAAGCATAGAAATCAGCATATCCAAAGAGCGGTCAAGATAGATGCCTACCAACTGCTTGGGCAAAACACCAGCCGCGACAATGCGCCTTGCAAGGCGCTCGGAGGCTTGGTTCAATTCAGCATAAGACAGACATTGTTCACCAAAGCGGGCTGCAATTTGGCTAGGGTGTAGTCTGACTTGTTGCTCAAACAAAGACAAATAACTGCCTACATCTGGAAGCTCAAACTGAGTCTGATTGTACTCATTAAATAGAGAGCGACGCTCAGAGTCGCTCGTAATAGGTAGCGTATAAACGTTTGACTTTGGCGCTGCGAGCATTTCCCTAAGCAGGGTAGTCAAAGCACTATTGAATTTTTCAATAGTGCTAACGTTAAATAAGTCTCTGCAAAACTCCCACGCTAATTCAATGTTTTTCTCTTTTTCTATCACATGCAAAGTAAGATCAAATTTTGCAACCACATTCTCCTCATCAGTCAGATCAATGGTGCTAAACAGGTCCGTCTCTTGCCCTTTTTGCGCATAGTCAGTAACCGAGAGCATGATCTGAAATATTGGATGATGACTCAGACTACGCTCTGGTTGTAAAGTATCCACAATGCGTTCAAACGGAACCTGTTGATGCTCATAAGCCTCCAATGCGATGCGCTTAGACTGCTTAATCATGTCGTGAAAAGTAATGTCATCGCTAAGCTGACTTCTAAGAGGCAAGGTGTTGGCAAAAAAGCCAATCAAAGAGGCCGTCTCGGAGTATCCACGGTTTGCGACTGGTGTTGCGATAACAAGATCTTGCTGATTACTCAGTCGGCTGATTAAAACACTTAACGCAGCATGTAACCCCATGAAAGTCGTTACACCATGCGTTTTACAGAGCGTCCTAAATGATGAGACAAGTTCATTCTCCAGTTCAAACTTAAATAATTCCCCATGGTAAGACTGATACTTGGGTCTTGGTCTATCGAGAGGTAATGAGTGCGCTTGAGGGCTGCCATCAAGCTGGCGATTCCAGTAGTCTAGATGCTCATCAAGTTCAGACTTTGCTTGAGGTTGTTGTAACCAATTCGCATAGTCACCATATTGAACAGGTAAAGGTGATAGCTCAATTTCGGCTCCAACATAAAGGCATTCAAGCTCGGAATGTAAAACCCCAAGAGACCAGCCATCGGCTGCGATATGATGCATGGTTAATATGACAACACTTCTATGCTCAGAGACATCGACTAGATGTCCTCTGAGTAAGGTATCTCGAGAGAGATCGAATGGTGTATTTGCCTCTTGGTGCGCAATGGCTTTAAGTTTAACGTGCGCAGATTCAACATCTTGGTGACTTAAATCTGAGTAGCCTAATCCCAAGCTCTTTGGATGAGCATTAACTTTTTGCCACACTTGGTCACTGCGTTCAAGATAGCTTGTGCGCAAGATTTCATGTCTCTCAACCACTTTAAGCAACGCATTCTCTAACCTACTTTTTTCCAACTTTTCCTTTGCTTCAATCGTATAGCAAATGTTGTAGTACGCATTTGCCCCTTCCATTTGATCGATAAACCATAATCTGTGTTGCATGTGTGAAAGAGGCAACAAGCCATCGCGCTGACTCGGTATGATCGTAAGTTTGTCAGACTCCACATTGGTTTGGTCAATTAAGGCCGCAAAGTCGAAAAGTACTGGTGTCATGAACAGTTGTTTCACAGATAGAGACACACTAAACTCTTGTCTGACCAGAGCCAAGACTTGAATCGCTCGCAAAGACTGTCCGCCGATATCAAAGAAGTTCGCTTCACGGCTGATACTCGACTGTTCGATTTGCAATACTTGGCCCCAAATCCTTGCAAGTTGGCGTTCCACACTATTTTTAGGCGCCGAGTACTCTATTGATTTGAATTTAAAGCGAGCCACTGGCAAAGCCCGTCTATCGACTTTTCCATTTGGTGTTAAAGGAAGCGATTGGAGGAGAATAATTTGTGCGGGCACCATATGCGAAGGCAGTGATTCTGACAAGTATGCCGTTAAGCCTTCTGTATAATCCTTGTCTTCCAAATCCCCAGGATGGGGAACAACATAGCTCACGAGTTGTTTGTCCCAACTATTCGATCCCGCTACATCAAGGGTAATGGATTCGGACACACCGGGATATCTCTGCAACTGGGCATCAATTTCACCCAACTCGATTCTAAAACCGCGAATTTTAACTTGATGATCAAGACGCCCCAAATACTCAATCTCGCCTTGGTGATTCCACTTGGCTAAATCTCCTGTTTTATACAACCGAGATTG
Source organism: Vibrio sp. Of14-4 (assembly GCF_022347625.1). Classification (NCBI taxonomy): domain Bacteria; kingdom Pseudomonadati; phylum Pseudomonadota; class Gammaproteobacteria; order Vibrionales; family Vibrionaceae; genus Vibrio; species Vibrio sp. Of14-4. The sequence goes on from NZ_JAKRGI010000032.1 coordinate 25,982, forward strand.
ATTATCAGTTGAGAATGGGTTGGAGATAAATCGCTCTTTAGTTAACTCAGGACGGTTCAGATACCCTCTTGCCACGCCATCTCCGGCGATATAAAGTTCTCCAGCCACGCCTATTGGCGCTATCTGCAGTTCTTGGTTCAGTACATAAAGCTGAGTGTTATTAATGGGCTTTCCAATCGGAACGGTGACGTAATCGATCTCAGCCTTACAAGCATGCCATGACACATCAATGGCCGCTTCTGTTGGCCCATAAAGATTGTGTAGCTCAGCATCATGGCTTTTTGTCCACTCTTTAGCTAGCTCTGAAGGTAGCGCTTCTCCACTGGCAAACACGCGCCTTAACGAGCTAGATTGGGTTTGGTATCGACCATCAAACATAAACATAGCCAACATAGGTGGTACGAAGTGCAGTGTCGTGATCTGGCTTTGTTCAATGACATTCAATAAGTAATCAACATCTTTATGACCTTCTGGCCTGGCTATTACAAGCTCTGCGCCTACCATTAAAGGCCAGAAAAACTCCCATACTGAAACATCAAAGCTAAACGGAGTTTTTTGCAAGACCTTATCCGTTTCATCAAGAGCAAATTCTTGCTGCATCCATAGAATTCGGTTAACTAAAGCTTTGTGTTCGTTCATCACACCTTTGGGTTTGCCCGTCGAACCAGAGGTATAAATCACATAAGCGAGATTGTTTGAACTCAATCCTGCACTGATTGGATTGGAAAGATGATTGGAATGAGAAAAATCGAAAGTATCCAAATTTATTTGTAAATAATCCGCTGACACTCTGCTTGCCGTCGCATTGCTAGTCAAGATAAGTTGAGGCTTTGCATCATCTAGCATGCTATTAATACGCTCAGTTGGATAGTCCGGATCCAAAGGTACATAAGCCCCTCCAGCCTTCAGAATTGCGAGTAAAGCAACCACCATTTCTATAGAACGATAACAACACAAACCGACTAAGGTATCAGGCCCAACGTTGACCGATTGAAGACTAGCAGCAAGCGCATTGGCTTTATTGTTTAGATCATGATATGTCAGAGAGTTACCCTCAAAGGCCAATGCAATACGATTTGGGCTTCTATCAACTTGTTGCTCGAATAGAGAATGAATGGTTTCAAACTCAGGGTAAGACTTGGCCGTGTCATTAAACTCCTCTTCCAATAGCGCCTTATCCTCATCAGGAACAATTTCATGTGACATAACACTTTGACTTGGCGATTTCACCAAATTAGACACCAAGGTAACAAAGATCTCGTTTATTCTGCTGATACTCTCTGGGCTAAACAAAGATGACGCATACTCCCAACCAAGGCTTGCGCTACCCTGCTCTTCTGCAACATGCAGAGTAAGGTCAAACTTAGACGTATGATGGTTCTGCGTTTGGTCCAATGCGATAAATCTTTGGCTGCCATCATGCTCGGAATCATCACTGGCATAAGTCAGCATGATCTGAAACAAAGGTGAGTGTGCCAAGCTGCGCTCCGGCTGGATGAGCTCGACAAGCTGCTCAAAAGGCATTTGCTGATGTTCATATGCAGCTAATGCTTTTTGCTTCGACTGAGCAAGCAGTTCAAGATATGTCGGGCTTTCGCTCAAGTCACTGCGCAAAACCAATGTATTAGCAAAAAAGCCGATATTATTTACTACATCGACATGTTCGCGATTGGCTATCGGCGTACCAATGACAATATCATTTTCACCACTTAGACGTCCGATCAAAGTCGAAAATGCTGCATGAATCGCCATAAAAGGGGTGACTCCCTGATTTTGGCAAAGCTGTGTTAACTGACCGAAAATCTGCGGCGGTAGCTTACCAACCAATAATTCACCAGCAAACTTCTGCTCAGGAGGCCGTGGTAAGTCAAGCGGCAAACGATGAACCATGGGTAGTGATTGCAGCTCCTGTTGCCAGTACGAGCTGAGTTTTTCAATATTCTCACCAGCAAGCCATGTTCTTTGCCAAACGGCATAGTCTCCATATTGTATTGGCAAAGGCGCCAAGCTATGCGGTTTCCCCTGCACAAAAGCGCCATATATGAGGTTGAGTTCGTTGACCAACACTTCAAGTGACCAACCATCGGCAGCAATATGATGTAAAGTGAGCAACAATATGTTTGCTTGATCATGTTCAGTGACAATCCGCGCCCTGATCATAAGATCTTCACCCAAATCAAAACCTGTCTTCGCTTCTTTGACAAACAACGCTGATATGAATTGTTCTTGGGACTTGGTATCTTGGCCACGAAGATCATCAATAGCCAATGGAAAAGCAGTGATTTCTTCCCTTACCTTCTGAACAGATTCCCCTTCGCATAACTCAAAGCTAGTGCGCAAAATTTCATGGCGATTGACGATTTCGATGAGAGCTTTATGAAGAATATTAAGGTCAACCGCTTCATTCCAACGAAACGCCAGAGGCATATTATAATGACTGCTATCACCTTCCAGCTGGTCGATAATCCAGAGTCTTTGCTGCATATCAGTCAGAGGTAAAGGCTGGCTTCGGTCAACTGGTAAACATTGATGCTTAGACTGAAGCGGTGTGTTCGCTTTATTCTCAATATACTTTGCTAAGTCTTTTAACTGAGGGGAGATGAAAACATCTTTCATTGAAATATCGAGATTGAATACGACTTTTATGCCGTTCAATAGCTGGATCGCTTTAAGAGACTGTCCACCGACTTCAAAGAAATTCGCATCTCGACTGATGGTCGATGCATCCATCTTGAGCACCTCTGACCAAAGCTGACACAAACGCGCTTCTACCTCACCCTGCGGCGCCTGATAACTCACACCCATGCTTAGCGACGTTGGCTCTGGTAGCCCCTTACGGTTTATCTTGCCATTCGGTGTCAGTGGCATCGCCTCTAACACTTGAATAATCGATGGCACCATATAGTGGGGCAACTGCCCTTTCAGGTGCTCATATAAACCGCTTCGCGCTTCATCGATTCGCTCAACCCAGTCAGAATTCAAAACCGCATAGGTCACTAGTTGGCTTTCACCACTGTCACTGCCTTGGCGAACCACGCTCACCACTTGATTGACGCTCTCATGGCTTTGCGCCGCCGCATCAACGGCACCAAGCTCAACCCTAAATCCTCGAATTTTCACTTGATGGTCAGTGCGACCCAAATATTCC
>NZ_JAKRGI010000033.1:0-26734 GCF_022347625.1 Vibrio sp. Of14-4
AATAGTCTAACCAGTGCGGAGCGGTAGTTCAGTTGGTTAGAATACCGGCCTGTCACGCCGGGGGTCGCGGGTTCGAGTCCCGTCCGCTCCGCCACTTATAAAAAACCTCGCCGATGCGAGGTTTTGTCAGATATCTACAGGGGTGTAGCTCCAATTGGCAGAGCAGCGGATTCCAAATCCGCGTGTTGGGAGTTCGAATCTCTCCACCCCTGCCATATACAGAGGCTCTAGTTGAAAGACTGGAGCCTTTTTACTTTGTAGCGCTCGGCAGCGGATTTAGCCTATATCCAAAGAATACGCATGTTGGGAATTTAAATATCTCCACCCCTGCCATATTATGAGGCTCTGGTCGTAAGACTGGAGCCTTTTTACTATGTAGTGCTTAGCAGCGGATTCAGCTTATACCCAAAGAATGGGCGTGTTGGGAGTTCGAATCTCTCCACCCCTGCCATATTTAAGGCTCTAGTCGAAAGACTAGAGCCTTTTTACTTTGTAGCGATAAGCAGCGGATTCAGCTTATACCCCAAGGATGCGCGTGTTGGGAGTTCGACTCTCTCCACCCCTGTCACATATAGAAGATCTAGTTGTCAAACTGCAGGCTTTTCTCGACTCAACTTTTTATGCTTCATGAATGGTCGATGATTTTTGTTATACATCGATGAGAAGTATTCTTATTTATCTGTTAAATTTATCGCCCTGTTGAATTCACATTCTATTATCTATGAATATCTCTCGTCGCCAATTTGTAAAATCTGGTCTAGCGCTTTCCGCACTCAGCGTTCTTCCAGCTTGTAGTTTAACTCGAACTTCTACTAATCCAGATGAATGGATATACGATCTTACGGCAGAGCCGGCTTCAGCGGAGCTTGTTCCCGGTTATACGACCAATGTGTTAGGTTTCAATGGCAAGATACCTGCTCCGACTATTAGGTGTCGTCAGGGGCAAGAGGTAACGATTCTATTTACTAACAAACTTGATGAGCCTACAACCATTCATTGGCATGGGTTGCGAATACCTATAGAAATGGATGGTGTCCCATTTCTTAGTCAGCCTCCTATTATGCCCGGTGAAACCTTTGTATATAAATTTACCCCGCCAGATGCTGGCACATTTTGGTATCACCCTCACATGAACAGCGTTAAGCAATTAGGTATGGGCTTGGTTGGCTTGATCATTGTCGAAGAGTCAGTTCCTGTTCAGTTTGACCAAGAGTACGACCTGATGCTCAAGCATTGGCATCTTGATAAACAGGGGCAGTGGAAAGATCTCATGATCCCTCGCCTAAGTGCAAGAATGGGCACGCCGGGTGAATGGAGTAGTGTCAATGGTGTACATGAACCGGTTTATCAATTAAAAGAAAACGCAACGACACGGATACGTATAGCTAATGTAGACAATACCTTGACCTACCCAATCGCTATTGAAGGCGCGCGCGCATGGGTCATAGCGATAGATGGTAATCCAATAGAATCCCCTTATGAGCTTTCTCAGCATAAAATTGGCCCCGGTATGAGACTTGACCTTGCTTTAATTGCTCCTAAACAAGGAGAGCGTGTTTATGTGCGTTATATGAAGGGGCGATTCCCTTTCCCATTATGTGAGTTTGATATTGTTCATTCAGATCTACCTGATCAGCGATCCATTCCAAAGTTGCCCCTTAACCCTGTTCCCGAGCTAGACCTTGATAATGCGCAAAAACTTGATTTTGTATTCGAGTGGGAGGGGGCTGTATCACCAGTTGGCAGGAATGGTAAGTCAATGCCTAAGTTCTGGTTAACTAATAAACGAGCATGGGAGGGGATGTCAAAAGATAATATACCTGAGCCACTTGCTTCACTTGAACTGGGTAAAACATACATTTTCTATCTAAAGAATGTTACTCAATACCATCATCCAATCCACTTGCATGGGCATACATTCACAGTATTGGAGCTGAATGGCAAAAAAGTAGAAGAACCTTTTCATACCGACACAGTGTTGCTTGGTAAGAATGGGACGGCTAAAGCGGCGTTTGTTGCCGACAATCCCGGCCGCTGGATGTATCATTGCCATGTGATTGAGCATATGAAAACGGGCTTAATGGGTTATGTCGAAGTAAAGTGACTCCTGTAACTTTTTAAATCTCATGTTATTTTGCAGTGATATTACTCGATAATTTGTTACTATTGATCGTTAACTATCCAAAGGTAACAGGCATTCTCTGGGGGAGATAATGGGACAGCTTTCGATTCTTGGGTTTATTGCACTAGGTGGGGCCTTGGGGGCATGTTCGCGTTATCTTGTGACTGAGTTTTTTGTTGCCTTACTTGGAAGAGGTTTTCCGTACGGAACCTTGACAGTTAATGTGGCTGGCTCTTTTGTCATGGGGCTTCTCATTGCTGCATTTGAAAATGAAATGTTAGCCAGTGAACCATGGCGCCAAATTATCGGCTTGGGCTTTCTTGGGGCTTTGACCACATTCTCGACTTTTTCTATGGATAATGTTTTGCTGATGCAGCAGGGCGAGTTTTTTAAAATGGGCCTCAATGTATTAGCGAATGTCATTTTGAGTATTTCTGCCGCTTGGGTGGGCTTTCAACTGATAATCAGGCTCTAGTGACTGTCAATATTTCGCTAATTACTGTTTAACTTGGCTTGGTTTAACCAAGTCTCTTCTATATACTTTGTTTACTTGTCGGAGTGCCATAAGGCTGAGACCGTTTATTCGGGATCCGTTGAACCTGATCAGATTAGTATCTGCGAAGGGAACAAGAGAAGATATCTATACCAGCTTCAGTTCTGGTTTATCTATCAACTTGTCGAACACAGCTGTATCGTTATTGTTACTTGAAGTAACCCGATTTAGCTCTCGTTTGACACCTCTTGTCGCATCTTTCCGCCAAGCATTTTTATGACTTTTTATCTAAGAATAACAAAGCAAGGAAAAATGCTATGTCGAATCGCAAACAAGCTCGACTGGAAGCAAAACAGTTTATAGACACGCTTTCAGCTGCACCATATCCTAACTCTAGTAAAGTCTATGTTGAAGGCTCTCGGCCCGATATCCGGGTTCCCATGCGTGAAATTAGACTATCTGATAGCTTGATAGGTGGAAGCAAAGAGAGCCCCGTTTTTGAGCATAATGAAGCTGTTAGAGTCTATGACACGTCTGGACCATATACAGACCCAAACTATAACATCGACCTTTATAATGGTTTGCCCAAGCTCAGAGAGGAGTGGATTATAGAGCGCAGTGATACTGAGCTACTAGACGATGTAAGTTCAGTCTATTCTAAGCAGCGCTTAGCGGATGAAACACTTGATGATCTTAGGTATGGAAACCTTCCTCGTGTTCGCCGTGCCAAGAAAGGTCAATGCGTTACTCAGCTCCATTATGCTCGCAAGGGTATCGTAACTCCAGAGATGGAATATATTGCACTGCGCGAGAATATGGGGCGTGCAGTCTATCGAGATAAGACTTTAAACCAACAGCACCCGGGTGAAAGCTTTGGCGCCCATTTACCCAAGGATATTACCCCTGAGTTTGTGCGTCAGGAGGTTGCGCAGGGCCGTGCAATTATACCCTCCAACATCAACCATCCCGAGTCTGAGCCTATGATCATTGGTCGCAACTTTCTTGTTAAAGTGAACGCTAACATTGGTAATTCATCGGTTACGTCGTCAATTGAAGAGGAAGTCGAAAAGCTGGTTTGGTCAACTCGATGGGGAGGCGACACGGTTATGGATCTTTCCACTGGCCGCAATATTCATGAAACGCGAGAGTGGATTTTACGTAATAGCCCAGTGCCAATAGGCACGGTTCCTATGTATCAGGCGCTGGAAAAGGTCAATGGTGTTGCTGAAAACCTGAACTGGGAAGTTATGCGTGACACACTGATAGAGCAAGCGGAGCAGGGTGTTGATTACTTTACCATTCATGCTGGCCTTCTTTTACGTTATGTCCCTATGACGGCTAAACGCGTGACTGGAATCGTTTCTCGTGGAGGGTCGATTATTGCCAAGTGGTGCTTGGCGCATCATGAAGAAAGCTTTCTTTACACACATTTTAGAGAGATTTGCGAAATTTGTGCGCAGTATGATGTTGCCCTTTCCCTCGGTGATGGATTAAGACCAGGATCGGTAGCTGATGCTAATGACGAAGCTCAATTTGCCGAGCTGAGGACTCTTGGTGAGCTCACCAAGATAGCTTGGGAATACGATGTACAAGTCATCATAGAGGGTCCAGGTCATGTACCTATGCATATGATTAAAGAGAATATGGAAGAGCAGTTGCAACATTGCCATGAAGCACCTTTCTATACTCTTGGACCATTGACTACCGATATTGCACCAGGCTATGACCACATTACATCGGGTATTGGGGCGGCGATGATTGGTTGGTACGGATGTGCCATGCTTTGTTACGTAACACCTAAGGAGCATCTAGGTTTGCCTAATAAAGAAGATGTAAAAACTGGGCTAATTACCTACAAGATAGCTGCACATGCGGCAGATTTGGCTAAGGGGCATCCTGGAGCACAAGTTCGAGATAATGCCTTATCCAAAGCGCGCTTTGAGTTTCGCTGGGAAGACCAATTTAACTTAGCTCTAGACCCAGATACTGCTCGTTCTTTTCATGATGAAACACTACCTCAAGAATCAGGCAAAGTAGCGCACTTCTGCTCTATGTGTGGTCCTAAGTTTTGCTCGATGAAAATCTCCCAAGAGGTTCGAGAATACGCCAAAGACAAAGAGCAGGTCGCTGCTGACCAAGCTATTAGCATACAAATGCTGGATGATCCGCTTGAGGGTATGCGTAGAAAGTCACAGGAGTTTCTAGCGACAGGGTCTGATCTTTATCATCCTGCGGCTCATGCTGAGGCCAACGAATAATGACAAAAATCCTTATTCCCAAGCCACTGATTGAGCTTACAGGCCTTATTCAACAGTATTTACTGAGCGCTAAAAAGCAAGGGTTTGCTATTAATGAAATAGAGTTGGGTGTGAGTCCAACTTCATCATTTAAAGTGATTAAAGATCATCAGGTGACTGATTTTAATACGGATATTATTGATGAAGCGTTCGAGGTGACTGAAAACACTCATCATGTCTACTATCACTCCAAGCTGTCCGCTCTAGATTATAAAAGTTACTCTCGTAGCTCTTTCTATATAGGTATTGATGATAGTGAAAAAAACACAGAAAATCATATGGATATATGGTTTAACTCTGCAGCTGGTGAGGCTCTGGCGTTATCGTGTGGTCGCAAGTGTGATAGTAATAACTTCAGGCCAAAGGAACATTTTTGTTGGTTAGTTACGCTCTTCGCATTGGACTTTTCTATGGAAGACTCGTTGGTTTTGGCTCGAGCGATGACCAATCGAAAAGATAATGTTTCACGTGAAACATATGGCAATAATGACTTAAATCCAAGTTTATTCAGTTGGCCGCATAGGATTTCTGAGTTTCCCACACCTGTGCTGAACGATTTACGCTTGGGTATTAGATCGGCTTGGTCATTAAATACGCCTGATTCACCATTTGCTCCTCTTGCGAAAGATGGTTTGGGTATATACCCAATTGTCAGCAGCAGCGACTGGGTGGAAAAGTTACTAGAGTTAGGCGTAAAGACAATTCAGTTGCGCTTGAAGGGCCTAAGTCCAACTGAGTTGGAGAGGGAAATTGTTCGGTCGATTGAACTAGGATGCCGATACGGTGGCCAAATCTTTATCAATGATTACTGGGAACTCGCGATTCAACATGGTGCTTTTGGCGTTCACTTAGGCCAAGAAGATTTAGAAAAATCAAACTTGTTACGTATTAAGCAGGCTAATCTTAGATTAGGTATATCAACTCACGGTTACTATGAGCTTCTGCGTGGGTTGAGTCTTTGCCCTAGTTATGTTGCCATCGGGCCTATTTTTCATACTAATTCCAAACAGTTAGTGTCCAAACCACAAGGGTTGGCACGTTTGGCATTATACCAACAGCTAATCGACAGTCTTGGTTCTAGCGATGTACCAAGCGATCGCGTTCAAGCAAGTCCTTGTCCTACGGTAGCAATAGGTGGAATTAATCAAGCGAATGCTCAGCAGGTTTTGCAATCTGGTGTATCCAGTATTGCCTTGATAGGCGCTATTTCTTCTTTAGATAACTTAGGCGCTACCATTAGCTTTTTTACCAATCTATTCCATGGCTACGTTGACAGAAACGAGGGACAAGAAGGGCGTGGTCTGAAGGAATCTGGGAGGGTTTATGTTAACTGATGAGCAGTTTAACCGTTATCAGCGGCAAGTCGCTCTTCCAGAGATAGGTGAACAGGGACAAGTTAAGTTAAGTCAGTCACACGTGCTCATGATTGGTTGCGGCGGTCTAGGCAGCGCCGCAAGCTTATATTTAGCCGCATCAGGTGTGGGTAAGCTGGTCATTATTGATGACGATGATGTCGACCTTAGCAACCTCAATCGACAGGTTATTTATCGCGATAAAGACATCTCTTCATCTAAAACTGAGGCGATGACGAACCAGTTATTAGCTTTAAACCCAGCCGTAAAGATACGCAGTTTGGATAAAAGACTGAGCAAATCTCAACTCGAGCTAGAAGTGATGTTAGCTGACATCGTATTAGATTGCTCAGATAACATGCCTACTAGGCAGATGATTAACCAAATTTGTCTAGAGCAGAATACAGATTTGATATCTGCTGCTGCTATCGGTTGGCTTGGACAGTTCTGTGTTTTTGACTTTAGTTCGCAGAGGGAAAGTAATGCTTGTTATCGTTGTCTATACCCATTTGATGAGGTGGAGCAGGCACGCAAATGCACTGAGCTTGGTGTGATTGGGCCTGTTGTTGGGATTTTAGGAAACTATCAAGCACTTGCCGCCATTCAAAAGCTTGCAACTGGTCGGTTTCACTTCAAGGTACCTATGCTGCACAGGTTCGATGGCCTACAAATGCAATGGCAGTATTTATCGATAACGAAAGATAAACAGTGCAAAGTCTGTAGCTAAAGTTGGATTGAAACCTGGATTACATACGATGCCTGGAACATAAATTTTATCAGATATTTAAGGACAGGAAGGCTGTGACAACTTCTGAACAAAAAGCATTTCATCGTTCACAAGCGAACCATGAACTAATGACTATCGTAATTAACGATATTTCAAAGCAGGTGGCTAAAGACTCAAATCTTGAGCAGATAATAAATCAGTTAGGTTTGTCTGAGAAAGGCTACGTATTCTCGATTAATAATCAAGTGGTCCCTGGTAGCGAGTGGACTGAGACTGTACTGGTAGAAGGGGATCGCATTTGTTTGTTTCAAGCGATCGCTGGAGGGTGAGTGAGATGCTTACAATTGGAGAGAGACAGTTTCAATCGAGGTTGATTACTGGCACTGGAAAATTCTCTAACAGTAGATTGATGGTAGAGGCAATTAAGGCCGCAGGTTCTGAGCTAGCCACTATGGCGCTTAAGCGGGTTAACATTAACGACAGCAAAGACGACATTATTGCGCCGCTTTTAGAGACAGGCATAGGATTATTGCCCAACACGTCTGGTGCCAAGAACGCCGAAGATGCTGTTTTTGCGGCGAACTTAGCCCGAGAGGCACTAAAGACCAACTGGGTAAAACTGGAAATTCACCCTGACCCCAAATACCTATTGCCCGATCCTATCGAGACTCTCAAAGCTGCAGAGAGGCTTGTGAATCTTGGTTTTATCGTATTGCCCTATTGCCACGCTGATCCAGTGTTATGTAAACGGTTGGAAGAAGTTGGCTGCTCAGCTGTAATGCCTCTTGGTTCACCGATAGGATCAAATAGGGGGCTAGTCACCAAGGATTTTTTGGAAATTATTATCGAACAAGCCAAGGTACCGGTTATTGTTGATGCAGGAATAGGTGCGCCTTCTCATGCTGCGCAAGCGATGGAGATGGGTGCAGACGCTGTAATTGTCAATACAGCGATCGCAGCTTCTAGGGACCCTGTTTATATGGCCGAGGCATTTAAATTGGCGGTGAACGCTGGCCGTATAGCTCATGAAGCAGGGTTAGCGAGTCAAGCTTCTCATGCTGTTTCGTCGAGTCCATTAACTTCATTTCTTGATGAAATTTAGCACTAAATGGAGGGACTGATGAGTTTCAGTAAAGAGTTTAATCACTTTGTTTGGGACGATATCTCTATGTCGATTTATGCCAAAACCGCAAGAGATGTTGAAAGGGCACTTAATAAAGAAAAGCCGGACTTAGAGGATTTTAAGGCACTTATTTCACCAGCAGCAGAGCCATATCTAGAATTGATGGCTCAAAAGTCGTATGCCATTACCCGTAAGCGTTTTGGTAATACCATATCCTTGTTCATTCCTTTGTATCTGTCTAACTTATGTGCCAATGACTGTACTTACTGTGGCTTCTCAATGCAGAACCGCATAAAGCGCCGTACTTTAAGTAAAGGCGAAGTTATGGCTGAAGTTAGAGCAATTAAACATATGAAGTTTGATAGCATACTTTTGGTGACCGGAGAGCATGAATCAAAAGTAGGAATGGATTACTTTCGCGAGATGGTGCCAATTATAAAACGCAGCTTCAATTACCTTGCAATGGAGGTTCAACCTCTTAAACAGCAACAATATGCTGAATTGAAAACGCTTGGTTTAGATGCAGTGATGGTTTATCAAGAAACGTATAAACCTTCTACTTACGCACAACATCACTTGCGCGGCAACAAGACTGATTTTGAATTCCGACTGGATACGCCAGACCGTCTCGCTCAAGCGGGTATAGACAAGATAGGGCTCGGGGCGTTAATTGGTCTAGAAGACTGGCGAGCTGACTGTTTTTTTGTTGCCGCACATCTCAATTATTTAGAGCGCAACTACTGGCAAACTCGCTATTCAATATCATTTCCACGACTGCGTCCGTGTGAGGGCTCGAGCTCGTCGAATTATGTCCAACCTAAGTCTGTGATGACGGATAAACAATTGGTCCAGCTTATATGCGCTTATCGGTTGTTTAATAATCAGGTTGAACTTTCAATGTCAACTCGTGAATCTGCAACATTTAGAGACAACGTACTCCCCTTGGGAGTGACCACTATCTCGGCAGCATCGAAAACTCAGCCTGGTGGCTATTCATTGGAGCGGGTTGAGCTGGAGCAGTTTGAAATTAGTGATGAAAGGAGTGCAATGGAAGTGGAAAGTGCAATAATAGCTAGAGGGTTTGAGCCTGTGTGGCGAGATTGGCATTGCGCTTATTCCGGAGTTCGCCAAGTTCAATAAATGTTTCACGTGAAACACTATTGTTGATAGAGCTATGGGTTAAATGATAAAAAAGCTCCTTAGTTGGAGCTTCTTTATCTATGGATTATTTAGCGGCCGAGCTTATCGAATAACAGTATCCGTTGCTTGGCGCAGCCACTCTTTTACATCACCTTCAACATGTTGGCTGACATCGTGCCACACCTTTTGGTGGTACTCGTTCAGCCAGTCTAACTCAGTGTCGGTCAACATATCAAAATTGATATTACGCTTGTCGATAGGGCAGCGAGTTAGAGATTCAAAGCCAAGCACAGAAAAGTCGCCGTTGGTTTCTGATTCGACGACAAGCTCAAGGTTTTCAATTCGAATTCCAAATGCGTCAGCTCGGTAATACCCAGGCTCATTGGAGAGCACCATGCCAGTAGTTAGTGGAACGTCAATTTGTCGTTTGGAAATACTTGCTGGTCCCTCATGAACATTTAGGAAATGTCCGACACCGTGGCCGGTACCATGATCGTAATCATAGCCCTGTGCCCAAAGGTGCTGACGAGCGAGAGTGTCAATCTGATAGCCGCGAGTACTTTTGGGAAATTTAGCACGGGCAACATTAATATGGCCTTTAAGTACTAAAGTAAATTGCTTGATCATCTCGTCGCTAGGTTGACCAATGGCGATTGTGCGGGTGATATCCGTCGTGCCATCAATATATTGACCGCCAGAATCAACAAGATAAAGAGAGTCAATCTCAAGTTGTCCAGGCGTAGGTTGATTTTCATGATTGTAGTGACACATGGCTGCATTCGGTCCAGCCGCAGAAATAGTATCAAAACTCAAGTCCTGTATTGTCGGATCTTGATAACGGAATGACTCAAGTTTATCCGCTAGTATTGCTTCATTATGTAGATGCCCCGAGCTTACTTGCTCATCTAACCAAGACAAAAACTTGGCCATGGCCACACCATCGCGTATGTGACACGCCTTCATGCCCGCAACCTCTGTTGCGTTTTTTGCGGCCTTTGGCATTAGACATGGGTCTGCACAATGAACAACATTCGCACCCGCATTTTGTAACACTAGTTTGAACCAAGCATTGCTGGTGGCTGGATCCAACATAACCTGCTTGCCAGTTAGAGCTTCTATTCTAGATTGAAGTGATTCTGGGTGGTGGACAGTGACATTCTGGCCAACATGAGAATGAAAGTTCTGTGGTAAGCGAGTTGGGTCAAGGAAATACTCAAGACTTGAGTCTGAATGTAAGATCACATGGGAAAGCAGCACGGGTAAGCGGGAGACATCAAGCCCACGAATGTTAAGCAGCCAGCATATGGAATCTAGAGCGGTAATGACAACGCTGTCCGCTCCTTGTTTTTTGATAAGTTCTGCGATTTGTAGACGTTTGCTTTCGCAGGTTTGACCAACAGCGTCCGTTGGCATTAGGCGCACAGCAGAAATAATAGGCTCTGGACGATCGTGCCAAAGCTCATCGATTGGGTTGGTGTCTAATATTTTTAGCTCTAGGGTATCTGCGAGTTGTTCTTGCGCCATTCCTAACCAAGAGGCGTTATGCATTCTTGGATCAATGGCCACACTAGAGCCTTTAGGTAGGTGAGATTTAACCCACTCAAGTGCTGGCTCTTCAACTAGGTGTCGATACTCAAAGTGGTCTGCAGACACTTGTTTAGTCACTTGTACCGTATAGCGACCGTCGACAAAGATGGCTGCCTGGTCCTTTGTGATTACAGCGGCACCAGCAGAGCCAGTAAAACCAGTTAGCCAGTGCAAGCGTTCGTTATGCGCGGGTACATATTCACCTAAATATTCGTCTTCATGCGGTACCAGCAGTGCGTCGATATCTTTGTCTTTTAGCCACTGACGTATTGCAGTTAGGCGTTGCTCAGTAGTCTTAAGCATTTATCGTAATCCTTCATTTGTTGTGCGTCCTTGCTGACTAAACGACTGACAGCGGACGATATGAATAAGCTACTCTTTTTGTCGTAAGCCTGCAAATCATCTAAGAGAAGTGGTTTTCTCTTCAATAATTTGTCGAAGCCATGAGATGGCAGGATCTTTTTCTCTATCTCTGTGCCAAAACATGGTGTAAGCCATAGGAGGAAACTCAAGCGGTAAGGGAAGGGTTGTCAAACCAAGCTGCCGCGATGAGAGTTTGATGAAATGACTTGGGGCCGTGAAAATAAAATCGGTATAAGAACAGAGGATTGCCGCACTATTGAAATCGGGAACTGTGATAGCAATGTCTCGCTCTTTGCCGATATCTGCGAGGCGATAGTCAAGTAACCAGCGATCGTTGCCATCACACCTTACCTGAACGTGTCTTTGTGATAAATAGCTATCGAGATCCCAAGGTTTAGACAGTGCAGGGTGATTTTGACGCAACAAGCACATTTGGTTATCGCGGTAGATTTCTTTTTCACAAATATCGCTAGGTGGCAGCATGGTCAGTTTGGCATCATTAATGTCGATGTCTTTACCAGTAATACCTAAATCCATATCACCACGTAAGATTTGATTAAACGTATTTTCTGTCCATCCATGGGTACTAATAGTAACACTAGGTGCACGCTTGAAAATTTCGGGAAGAAAGTGGGGAAGTATTAGAGGGTAGACACTCTCTACCGCAGAGATTTGGAAGCGATAGTCGCTAGAGTCGGGTGAAAACTCTTCTGGTTGAGTGATTTGTTCTAAGTGATTAATTAAGTTTTCGAGCTTTGGTTTCAAAAACAAAACTTTAGGTGTTGGCTTTAGTCCGTGGGCATGGCGCACGAAAAGTGGGTCTCCAAATTGAGTTCTGAGTTTTGCTAGGTTTTTGCTCACTGCAGATTGGCTCAAACATAGGCGATGAGCTGCTCGGGTTACATTCAGCTCTTCAGCGAGCACATTAAGGCAAACAAGAAGGTTGAGATCGATGCGTGCCAGCTTTTCTATATTCATGGGAAATTCCTTTTTGGAATATCTTGGATGACTATGCGTCATTGGATGTAATAACTCGATTCAAATACACTGTCAACAATTTCATCAACGCCTGCCAGAGTCAGAATCTATGTCAAATGCTGCCGCAAATAATGGTAACCAAATGCAAATCGTTCTTTTGGTGTTATTGGTGCTTTTTAGCCCACTAGCTATTGATATTTATTTGCCAGCACTGCCGCAGATGGCTGAGTCTTTCAGTGTCAAGCATGCTTTGATTCAAGATACAATTACATGGTTCTTGTTTGCTATGGGGCTTGGTCAACTATTTGCTGGTCCTTTAGCAGACAAACTAGGACGTCGAACTGTTGCATTGGGAGGAGTAAGTATCTACGCATTGAGCGCCTTATTGGCGTGGGGAGCTCAGACGATAGAGTGGATGCTATTGGCTCGACTGCTACAAGGCTTGGGTGCATGTGCTACATCGGTAGCAGCCTTTGCAACAGTTCGCGATATCTTTGGACCAAAAAAAAGCGGTAAAGTCATCAGTTACCTAAATGGTGCGATTTGTTTTATTCCTGCTTTGGCGCCCATTCTCGGCAGCTGGCTGACACAAGAGTTTGGATGGCGAACAAACTTTTCATTTATGGTGTTATTTGGTGTGCTTGTATATTTAGTCTTGGCTGTAGCTATGAAGGAGACAAATCCTAAACCAAGTTGCGAGCCTGTTTTTCGAGCCAGTCGCTATATGGCAGTATTAAATACGCCGTCCTTTTTGTTTCATGCCTGCTTGTGTATGTTTTCAATGGCTGTGATATTAGCCTATGTTACCTCCGCTCCAGTCGTTTTAATTGAAGGCTTAGGGCTTAGTATGAATAATTTTACGCTCTGGTTTGGTATTAATGCTGTGGTAAATATTGCCGCTTGTTTAAGCGCGCCTAAATTTATGGACAAATATGGTACCTATAATGCGCTGGTTGCTGGGATTTTGATACTAGGTATAGGCGGAATACTGATGCTATTTTTAGCGCAATACCAAACCCCATTGGCCTTTATGCTGCCTATTTTCTTATCTTCCGTCAGTTTCGCTTTTATCCTCGGTGGTGCGGCTGGTAAAGCTTTGGCACCGTTTGGAGATAAAGCAGGTACGGCAGCTGCATTGTTAGGGCTATTTCAAATGAGTGGTTCCGGCCTAGTTGTTGCCCTAATGCAGAGGCTAGATATGCAACCTCATGTGATGATCGCTCTGCAAATGTTTATTGTGGTACCAAGTGTTTTTATTTTATTGAGTAAAACGGGTAGAAAATGGCATGCAACCTTGGCTTAACTTGATCTAATTGCTTTGAACAACAAAAAAAACATTGTATATTTAAACTTCACTTCTAATAACAATGTGGACACTTAACTTCGATGTCGATGACAACTTATGAAATGGCTCGTGTGCTGGAGCAACTTGAAGATTCTCCAGAAAAAGTCATGTTTGGTAAATTACTCAATGAATTAGGCAATCAAAGCGGTGAGCGCATCCGTAGCGCTGCTAAACAAGTTCCTTTGCATATGTTGCGCGATATTATCTTCCAGTTTCAACAAGTCATTGAAGATAGAAAAGGTGAAGAAGTTGCCTCCATCGCAAAATCTATTGCTGAGCAAGGCATTTCAGTTGATGAATTAAAGCAATATTTAGAATCTAATTAATTTATTGCCCACAGCAAACGGGCAATTATTATGGATTTACGTTCCTGTTTATTGGGTTTTGCAGCGAGATCAATGTTTCCGTTGACTGAACTTCGTCAATTGCCTGTAACTTGTCAATGAGTACACACTGCAACTCCTCGATAGATCGGCACATCAACTTAACAAAAATATTGTAGGCTCCTGTGGTGTAGTAAGCCTCAACCACCTCCTCTAATGCGTTTAATTTTACTAAGGCGGAATGATAATCACGAGCTGCGTTTAAGTTGATACCGATAAAGCAGCAAACATCGTAGCCGAGCTTTTTAGTATCCACGATAACCTCTGTGCCTTGTATCACCTCAGCCGCTTTCATTTTTTCAATTCGAACATGAATGGTGGCCGGGCTGACACCAAATTGCTTAGCCATTTCCGCATAGGGTGTTCTGGCATCCTCCATTAAAGTTTTTAAAATAGTTCTATCTAAATCATCCATCTTAGTGCTCTGAGCTTGCATTAGGTTCTCAACTTAATATTGGTCTCTAGTTCAAATTATCACCAATAGTGATACTATTAGATTAATTGCCACCTTAATATGAGAGCTATTTTAGTGCGCTTTTGTCTCATTCTTCTAGCGGTATTTTATGCAGCGCTCTCGCATTCTCATGCTGTAAGTAAAGATGTCCTCGTGGTGCATTCATATCACCAAGGCTTTTTTTGGACCGATGCTTTCCAGCTAGGGTTGGAAGATGCGTTACAAGATGATCACTTAGTTTTGAGAGTTGAATATCTCGATTCAAAGCGGATACAAGATCCCACCTATTTAGAACAGCTCTACCAGTTATATAAAACTAAGTTAAGCCAAGAAGCCTTTTCTGCAATTGTTGTCAGTGATAATAACGCGCTTAATCTGATGCAACGTTTAGCATCAGAAGTCGGTGAAACACCAGTAATATTTGGTGGGATAAATCACTACAGCCCCAATATGCACTCTCAATTAAGAGCGACGGGAGTGATCGAAGATATCGATATTTACAGCAATATCGCTCTGATAGAGCGTATTCAACCCGAAGTTAAGAAAATCTACGTGGTCAGTGATTATTCTGTTTCTGGAGAGCTTGTGCGCCTGCAAGTGGCCGAATTTTTAACCGTCAACCCCGAATATAAGCGTATCGTTGAGCAAATTACTCCCGAAAGTTATCAAGAGTTAATAGACCTGTCTAAAACCTTGGATAAATCGAGCAGTATCTTATTTTGCATGTACCACAGAGATAAAAATGGCTGGATCACTGAAGAGGCACAATGGCAAGAGCTTAATCGCACCTCTGGGGCGCCTATCTATCTTGTTCACGATTTGGGTCTAGGAAAGGGTGCGGTGGGCGGATTTATTCAAAGCGGAAGAACCCACGGCCAGCAAACGGCTAACCAGCTCCTTAAGGTATTGCACTTTAATTCCAAGAAAATGCCTAATGTTGAAATGGGCACGCCAGAAATAAAACTAGACTACCAAGCGGTTAAGAAATGGGATTTGGGGATTGATGGTGAAGTGTCGACCATTTTATTTAATAAGCCTATACCTTTTACCGTTCGCTATCAGCGAGAGCTGAAGATATTTGTCAGTGTCGTAGTATTTTTGACCCTGATTATCATGGCATTGGTGTACTATTTGAGCCGATTAAAACGAAGTGAGTCGATAGCAAGAGAAAGTCAGATGCTTATTGAAATGGTATTTGACCAGAGCTATCACTTTATTGGCCTTTTGGATGGTTACGGCCGAGCGGTTTCCTGCAACAGTAAACTTCAAGAGCTGCTGTATCATCAAGACTACAGCGTTGATCGGCCAATTTGGCAACACCAGCACTGGGAAACGAACTCAGCTAAGCTTTTAAAGCATTACTTCGACAAGGAAGATACCAAACAAAGCGCCCAATTTGAAGCTGAGATTTGGCATTCAGAGCAAGGTGCAATGGTGCTTGAAATAGCGCTTAAACCCTTACCTGATAATGGCCAAGGGGTTAACTATCTTTTTGAAGCGCGAGACATTACGTCGCGAAAAATTACTGAGACGAAGTTATTTCAGCGCGAAGCAAACCTAAGTCATTACTATGACCAGCAACCTGTGATGATGATTACTTTGGATGAACATAATTGTGTTCAGCAAGTGAATCATTTTGCTGAGCTCTTGCTTGGCTATGAACCTGAGCGCTTGCTTGGTCATAGGTTGGTTGAGTTCTATTTGCATTCAGATGCGGTCACCCCAAGACAGGTTTTACTTCAGCCCAAGCAGGCAATGTGTGGTGTTTGGCGACGCGAGATTGAATATCGTCATGCCGATGGCCATGCAATATGGATTCGTGAAAATATACGGCCATTGGTGGAAACTGGGCATTTATTGATTGTTGGTGAGGACATTACCGAAACTAAACATTTGGCGGAGCAACTAGAATACCAGGCGCGCTATGACTTACTCACGGGTACCTATAACAGAAATCAGTTTGAAGCTGAGTTAGAAAAAGCATTGATTGAAGTGGAAAGTTATACGCGAACCCATGCCATGCTCTATCTGGATCTCGATCAATTGAAGGTGTTAAATGATACCGCGGGTCATGAGGCAGGAGATATGGCGATTCAATTTTGTGCCAGTATGCTCCAAGAGGTATTGCCTTATAACGCTATCCTTGCCCGAATGGGTGGAGATGAGTTTGCGGTATTACTCAAAGACTGCACCGAGCGAGATGCAACAAGCGTTGCCAGCTCGATTATTTGGGCGCTTAGTGATCAACACTTTGTTTGGGATGATATTAGATTAAACTTGACCTGTTCAATTGGTATTCGCTTGATAGACCATACTGCTGAGTCTCCCCAAATGGTGCATGCGCAAGCCGATACAGCGTGCCACGCAGCCAAAGAGGAAGGGCGTAACAGGTTTAATCTTTACTGTCAGGACGATGAAGATCTTCGTCGCAGAGAACAGGAAATGGAATGCGTGAGCTTTGTTCACGATGCTCTTGCTAACAATCGAATCGAGTTATTTGCCCAACAAATTTTGGCTTTGGATGACGATGAGCCTCTGATGCATTTTGAAATACTGATCCGTATTCGTGATGCTGAGGGTGAATATATAGCGCCAGGTATCTTTATGCCTGCGTCTGAACGCTACAACATGGCACAGTTACTCGATAAACAAGTGGTGACAAAAACTCTTGATTGGTTTGAAGAGAACCCAGAGGCACTAGAACATCTGGGAATGTGCTCGATTAATCTGTCGGGACACTCAATGGGCAACCAAGAGTTTATCAGCTTTTTACTCAACAAACTGCAATTTAGCCGAGTACCTTGTAGTAAGATTTGCCTAGAAATTACAGATACTGCGGCGATGAGTAACATGAAGCAGGCGATTGCATTATTCACTCGGTTCAAGGAGCTTGGCTGTAAGATAGCGCTCGATGACTTTGGCTCAGGGCTATCCTCGTTTGGCTATCTTAAAAAGTTGCCGGTTGATATTGTCAAGATTGATGGTCTGTTCGTACGCGAGATTGATGTCAATGATGGGGATCGCCTCATGGTTCGATCTATCAATGATTTGGCTAAGCAGATGGGTAAGAAAACGGTGGCCGAGTTTGTCGAAAACAACAGAATTCTCGATATGCTTGTTGATCTTGGGGTTGATTATGCCCAAGGATACTTAATTGGCATTCCTAAACCTTTGCCCACTCTGGTTGACGAACTGCTTGCGTCACGCAATCAAAAATAGTCACCCAAGACGAAATCTATTACACTTGCCCGCCTGTTTTTCGAACTCAACTTTGGAGCCAACACTTGCAGCTACAACTTATCAGCGAAGACTTCAGCCTCAATGAACAATTAAAAGAGTTGTCATTTCGATGGGGGCTTACGCATGATGAGCAAAGTCCTTTTGCTTTGGTTTTAACCTCTGAGCGGTTGGAGTTAAAAAAAACGGATGAACCTAAGCTTGGTGCTATTTATGTTGATCTTGCTGGTGGTGCAGCTGCCCACAGGCGAAGATTTGGTGGTGGTAAAGGGCAGGCGATTGCCAAAGCGATAGGCATGAACAAGGGGGTTATACCAAGTGTTCTGGATGCAACCGCTGGGCTTGGGCGAGATGCCTTTGTGCTCGCTTCGCTTGGTTGTAAAGTCCAGATGCTGGAACGTAACCCTGTCGTCGCAGCGTTGCTTGATGATGGATTAATGCGTGCCAAGCGTGATCCTGAAATAGGTGATTGGGTCAGTGAGCGTCTTTCGTTGAATTATATTTCCAGCCATAGTGCACTCGAATCACTTTTTAATGATTCCAAGTTTGATAGGCCTGATGTGGTTTATTTAGATCCCATGTATCCACACCCAGAAGGGAAAAAGAAATCAGCATTGGCTAAAAAAGAAATGCGCGTCTTTCAGTCTCTTGTTGGTGCCGATCTCGATGCTGATGACTTGCTGTCTCCAGCTTTAGCCATGGCGAAAAAAAGAGTTGTTGTCAAACGTCCTGACTATGCCAAGTGGTTAGGAGAGCAAAAGCCGACCATGGCAATTGAAACAAAAAAAAATCGCTTTGATGTCTATGTCAACGCGTCAATGAGCTAACTGAGACTCGCGGCCTCAAGTTTTACTTTTATGCTTGCCATTAAACTCTGATATGGGTATATCATAATAAGAATTATTCGTATTCTTGTCTGGAGTGTTTGCATGACTAAAAGCTTGTGTAAGATGAACCGCAAGCAAATTGCCGATGGATTGAGTGACATTCATCGTTTGGTGGCTGAGCCTAAGTTCGTTTGTCGCTCGTGTGCGCGTTGCTCAGCAGACAAGGCGGCACTCTGTAAGCCCACATCCATTTCGACGCTATCCCCTTATAATGCGGCAGATAAACAGCCCGCCTCTGCGGCGCAAGATAAATCCCAATTGGTGAAACAGGTTATTGAGCAGGCCAAACAAAAGGCCAATGACAAGCCTAATATCTCCCCAGAACGCTCGCTTGAATATGCCAGTACTAAAGAGATTAAAAGGGCTCAAAAGGCACTGAAAAAGCAATATAAGCAGCAAAAGGAACTACTTAAGTTAGCGAAGAAAAAGAGAAAGTTATTAAAACGGGAAGCTAAGTTAGTAGCTTGTCTTGGTGTGACTCAGCTTTCTGAACTCAAAAAGGCCCGCTTACAAGCGAGTAACATGCATTAAAAAGCTCTCCATAGGGAGAGCTAATATCATTGCTGCTAAGATTGGTAACTGAGTGCTACTTTGCGTTTTACCCAAGTTTCGTTAAACCATAATGACAGCATGATGACCGCACCGCCCAGGGCTAAACGAGTTAAATCAACGTCTCTATTCCAAATGACTATGTTGACAATCAGTCCTGCTGGTACCAAGGCGTTATTCATCGCTGCCAGCGCACCAGCGTTGACTAACGTAGCCCCTTTATTCCAGCCAAAATAGCCCAACCCAGAAGCCATAATCCCGAGATAAATGAGTACACCCCATTGTGTGTTGGTGGTTGGCATACGTTCTAAGTTGCCAAGCAAACTGAATGCGACCACTGCGACACATAAAGCTCCGAGGTAGAAATAGCCAAAGATCGTATGCTGAGAGAGGTTTACAGGCTGATCTTCCAAGATGTATTTATAACCGACTTGACCAATAGCAAAACAAAGGTTTGCTCCCTGAACCACCAGAAAGCCAAGTAGGAAGTTTTCATTAATTCCAGCAAACTTAATCAACGCGGCTCCAGCAACGGCGATAATAGCGGTAACCAGATACCAAGGTGAAAAACGCCCTTTGAGTAAGTCGTAGATCAGGGTGACATAAATTGGGGTAAACACAGTAAACAGCAGTACTTCTGGTACAGAGAGTAAAAGAAAAGATTGATAGTAGAAGCAATACATTAAACCGAGTTGGATGCCGCCAACTGTCATAAGCTTGGCAATCAGCTTTTTATTTACTCCCCTAAATTTTAAGAATGGAAGAAACATCAAGCTTGCTAAAGCAACACGCATTAGCACAGAGAACCAAGAATCTACCTGACCAGCGAGATATACACCGATCAGGCTAAATGAGAATGCCCACAAAAGTGTGACGGCAGACAGGTAAGCCATAATCAATACTCATTATCAATAAATGGCCAGCAGTCTATACCAAAAACCAGGCAGGGTCAGTCATTAAGTGGCACGACCAACATATCGACAGGAGAGCAGTTAATGAGTTGTCTGGTTGAAGATAATAGCTTGCTCCAAAAGTCCTGATGGTGGCCACAAACTACGATATCAACATTAAACTCTCTGATGGTATCGCAAAGTTCATTGCCTAAGTCGCCGCTTCCTACAAGGGTGTGTTTAATCGGGTAGTTGGCATGCTTGGCAAATTTTTGTAACTGTTGCTGCGAGGCTTCGATAGCTTGATGCTGGGTTTCGGCGAGGTTGATATCAATAAGTCCTGTATAGAGCTCGGCATAATTGACATCTATGTGGATAAAAGACACTTCAGCGCCGAGTGGTTTGGCTAGGGAAACGGCTTTATCGACCAGTGTTTTACTGTCTTCTGACAGGTCTACGGCAACTAATATATGCTGATAACTCATGGTGAACTCTCCATTTTAGTGTCTGTTGATAGGTTAGCATTAGGGTGTAAATATTTTTGTTGAGGTGATCTCAGATCCACATTCACTCGTCAAAGTGTTAAGGTGTGGTAATGATAAGATTCATTGAAGTAAATCAAGTTAATTAGGAGTAAGAAATGCTTTCACAGGCGATGGTTGATCAACTGAATGAGCAAATTAATCTCGAATTTTTCTCATCCAATCTATACTTACAAATGAGTGCTTGGTGTGAAGACAAAGGATTTGAGGGTGCCGCCGAGTTTCTTCGTGCACACGCGGTTGAAGAAATGGGGCACATGCAGCGACTTTTTACTTACGTAAGTGAAACAGGCGCCATGCCAATTTTGGGTGCAATTGAAGCCCCTAAGCATGAGTTTGCCAGTTTAGGTGACGTATTCCGTGAGACTTATGAACACGAGCAAATGATAACTCAGAACATCAATAAGCTTGCCCACGTCGCTTTTACGTCCCAAGACTACTCAACTTTCAACTTCCTGCAGTGGTATGTCGCAGAACAACACGAAGAAGAGAAGTTGTTTAAAGGAATCATAGACAAGCTTGATCTTGTTGGTGAAGACGGTAAAGCCCTGTTCTTTATCGACAAAGATTTAGCAGCTTTGGCGAAAGAAGGTTCATCTTCTATCATGGATGCCCCCGCTGAATAAGCTTCAGCATAAGACTTTCTAGGCAGATCGTCTTTTCTTTCTGGGCTTCTGATGAAGATGTAGGGAGGAAAAGATGATCACAGCTGACACGATTTTATTCACGCTAATGTTAATCACCTTGGTCAACATGGCCAGATACTTAACCGCCTTACGTTCTCTCATATACATTATGCGCGAAGCACACCCCTTGCTTTATCAGCAAGTTGATGGTGGCGGATTTTTCACCGCTCATGGTAACGTGACTAAGCAGGTTAGGCTTTATCATTATTTGAAAAGTAAAGAGTACCACCATCATCATGATGAAATCTTTACTGGCAAGTGTGAAAGAGTAAGGGAGCTGTTTATTCTATCGAGTTCTCTTCTCGGAGTAACCCTCTTTGCAGCCATGATTCTGTAGCTGGATAATTTGGCAAGGCCTCTAATTGGGGGTAGAATAGCGCCAATTGGCTAAGGATGTGCTAGATGCACATCCTTTTTTATTGGGTTTAAGTTGAGAAAGGTTATGACAGAGAAGTTTGATGTTGTCATTATCGGAGCGGGCGCTGCGGGTTTAATGTGCGCGGCAGAGGCGGGTAAACGTGGTCGTAATGTGCTGGTACTGGATCATGCCAAAAAGCCCGGTCGAAAAATTCTCATCGCAGGTGGTGGTCGTTGTAACTTCACCAATTATGACGTGTCGGCGAGCAACTTCTTATGTCAAAACCCGCATTTTGTTAAATCTGCGTTATCCCAATATACCAACTGGGACTTTATTGCCATGGTCAGCAAGCATGGTATTGAGTTTGAAGAACGCGACCATGGCCAGCTGTTTTGCGTTGGTGATTACACGTCAAAAGATATCGTTAAAATGCTCTTAGCCGAGTGCGATTTGCCCACTGTTACTCAGCGCTACCAACAAGATGTCCATCATATCGAAAAGACCCAGTCTGGCTTTGTGCTTGATGTGAACACCCATTCCATTGAGTGTGATTCTCTTGTCATCGCGACTGGTGGACTGTCAATGCCAAAGCTTGGCGCAACGCCATTTGGCTATAAAGTGGCCGAGCAGTTTGGCTTCAATATCGAACCAACCACTGCAGGCCTTGTGCCTTTTACTCTTCATAAAGAGGATAAAGAAGCGTTTGCTGAGTTGTCTGGTATTGCCGTCGATGCTGAGATTACTGCCCAAGATGGCACAATATTTAAAGAAGCTTTGCTGTTTACCCACAGAGGTTTATCTGGACCTTCTGTGCTACAAATATCCTCGTACTGGAGGGCGGGACAAGAGGTTACGATTAACTTGGTTCCTGATGTCGATGTCGATGCTTTGCTGGCGAGTAATCTTGAAAAGCACCCCAACCAGAGTTTGAAAAATACCTTAGCTAAAGTGCTGCCCAAGCGTTTAGTAGAGGTTTTGATAGAGCGTAAAGCTCTCACAGATAAGCCACTTAAGCAGTTCACTTCTAAACAGCTAATAGAAGTCACTGAGAAACTTGAGAATTGGCGAATCATGCCCAATGGTACAGAAGGCTATCGCACCGCAGAAGTTACCTTGGGCGGTGTGAGTACCGAACATATTTCATCCAAGACGATGCAATGTAAAGACATAGCAGGCCTCTATTTTATTGGCGAAGTAGTGGATGTGACAGGTTGGCTCGGTGGCTATAACTTCCAATGGTGCTGGAGCTCTGGCTTTGTGGCTGGGCAGTGGGTGTAGTGTGTAGAGGCAATAAAGTTTGCCCGCAACAATTAAATACCCATTTTATAATGGTACGACAGAATCGCTTGGTGATCACAAAATCGCAGATCACTTCCAAACACATTTTGGGACAAAAATGTGGTTTGGAAAATCAAACATTAGAAAATGACTAATAACTTCAGGTATGACAAATAGCTAAACTTGATAGAAAAACTGCCACCAAAAAGCAAAAGACAAGACCCTATTGGTTTTTACTCTGGAATATGCAACCACATTAACTTAAATTATTTTATATAAATCAGATGTATAGTAAGCTACAAATAATTAAAACAGATGAAACGGAAGCATGTCAGAGAATAACACCGCTAGCCCTAGCATCTACAAGACAATCTTTTTTGTAAGCTTAATTGCATGCTCACTTTTTTGCATTGTGCTACTGGCGTTACTTGTATGTTTACCTTCCCCATCATTGCTATCTTACCTGGGCTATGCCGACTCAGTTGCACTTGCTAATGCTGATAATATCAACGATCCATTTACATCCTACATTATTGGTGAATTAGTCAAGAGTGGGACATTAATCAGCCTTAAAGATGTCTGGTCATTTCAAACTGGCTTTTATCAAACAATAATTACCGTCCTTATAGCTATTAACGGTTTAATCGCTGCAATATCCGTGATTTACATCAAAAGTACATCAGAAGAAAAGGCTGAAGAAATCACAAAAAAATATATGCATAGTGATACGTTCAATCACTTACTCCATGCGAAAGTCGAGAATGAAGCAGAATCACGGCTTCGAGTTGTACAAAGCGATCTAAATGCTACTGCTGGTGATTTTGAAAGGTCATTAGGAACTGTCGATGAAGCTCTAGAACGATTGCAACTTTTAGAAACAGAAAACCAAAGCCTACGCCAACAAATAAAGGTCATTTCGGAACGTGTAGCTCAGTTAGATATATCCGAATCTGAAGGTAAAGAATCCCTACTTGTTAAAAAAGGAACAATAGATGGCATTCGTTAGAAAATCTGGTAGAAAAACTCAAACAACCACAGAATTTGAAGATTTGTCTACACCTGAACATCTAATAGCACTTGCTAAAGACAAGGGCTTAGAAACTGACCCTGTCAATGTATCTGAATTAGCCAAACATCTAGGGATTACCGTTAGATACGAACCGATGCTAGATGAAGAATCAGGCTCGCTTAAAAAAGAGAAAAAGTCAGGCAGTTGGGTAATGACTGTTAATTCACTACACCATCCGCATAGGCAAAGGTTTACAATAGCCCACGAAATTGCGCATCGCATTCGCCATGCTGCTAACAATGATTTTTTTGAAGATACAACTTTCTTTAGAAACGGGGAAACAAACTGGATGGAAGCTGAGGCCAATGATTTTGCAGCCTCATTATTGATGCCTAAAGATGCTTTCGATAATTTCATAGCCAACGTATCATCAAAGGTTGAAGATGTTGCTATGCACTTCCAAGTATCTTCTCATGCAGTTCGAATTAGAGCCAAAGTTCTTGGTTATGACGGACATAATCTATGAGTGAATTTGTCTATTTCCCGATCATAAAAACTAGAGATGGCGAACTCCGCTGTTTTGAACACATCAATGATGATGATTTTTCAAAGATTTTGCCAGTTTACGAACTAACCAAATCGAGAAAAACAAAAAAAGCACCTGATGGTGATATATATCGCCGTATGAAGCAAATTGCCGAAATTCAGAAGAAGCGACCATTTATACTTGATTTGAGTACAAACGAAAAATATATCAACCCTCAGATTGAGCAATTGTTATCAGAACACAACGGCTTTAAAGAGTGGCAGTATTTTCTGTTTGATCTACATTGCGACTTAAACATCATCCCTATGGTTCACTTGTATGAAGATGATGACTGTAAGTTCGAAGAGGTTGAAGAATTCGTAAGAAGTGCTTCTGCAAGAACTAATTTTCTTGCTGTTAGATTGCCATATGACTTAAGTGACGAAGAAGTTGAATATTATCTAACTCCTATAACAAGTAACCTGAACGAAAATTGTAAACTCTACGTAATTCTAGATGCTGAATTCGTAAGAAATAAAGCCACTAATGATGTAGTTGATACTTTCCTTGAAGCATGCTCAGGTACGGCGTCTTTCGCTAATAAAATAGAAGACGTTGTAATGCTCTGCTCTAGTTTCCCATCTAATGTTGCTCAAACAGGTGGCGAAGATATTGCAGGTGAGTTTAGAATCTGTGAAGAAGACATCTATCAGAGTATTAGTGAAGAGTTTCCAATCAAATATGGCGACTACGTTTCAATTAACACCGAACAAATTGAAATGAAAGGCGGTACTTTTGTACCTAGGGTTGATATTGCATCTTTAGACGGAAAATCATTCACCTATAAAAGATACCGTCGAAACAATGGTGGGTATGTTAGAGCCGCAGAGCACACCGTCAGAGATACAACATCATATAAGCCGCTTGGAGTTTGGGCTGATGAAGAGATCCAAGCAGCAGCAAATGATAATCCATCAGGTATTAGCCCTGCATTTTGGATATCAGTGCGCATGAACTACTATATTAAAAGTCGAATTTTACTCAGAGAATCAGACGATTCTTCGTTTTAGTAATGACGGAGCTTTCTTTGTAATTGTGTATATGTCATCCGACGTCAAATGAAGGGTGGTTTCTTGTTTCAACAGTTTTGAAGCCACACCATATCTTTCATTAAAATCGTTTCTTGATAACTGTCTTAATGACTCTAACGTATTGCTTTTTGACACGTAATCGCATAATTCGTGCTTCGATCTTAAATTGCTTCCTTTCGATAGAGCATTCAACTTTTGCACACTTAATGCACTGGCTAACACTCTTTTATCATGTCGTTTGAACTGTTTTGATTGGCGAACATGAGTAATTCTGCCATCTTCGACCAGAAAGATGCCAACATCTCTTGAAATCGTTGCCCGTACTTCAGCCAGATTGCTTGGTTCACACACAACAAAGCAAAAATCAAAAAACTTTTTATAACTTTCAATTTGATAATTCAACCGAGATACAGTGTCACGAGCTCCTTTTATTTCAAAGGCAGTTAAGTAGCCATCATCCAGCAATGCTAGATCCGCTCGTCTTTCACCAAATTGAAATGAAAATTCAGAACCAACAACAAAATTTTCATACTTTTCTAGAAAGTACCTTACTATTAGTTTTTTAATTTCTAGCTCTGTCATCTATGCCACTTTAACTGTATATACAAACAGTATTATCGTATATCACTAGCCCATCAGCAAGCATATTGTTGACACCTTTTATATTGTTATTTCTCCCGAACTTCGTGTTCAGGTCTTGTTTTTGACTCTTATTACTTTTTGTATATAAAAGTTGACTGAGTATCATTGTGTGATTTGAAGGTGTAACTCGTTTTGGTGTATTTTCGTGTTTCATCCACAGTCAGTACTACTCTGGACAAAAATGTTTCATTGGTTGTGCTAAATTAGTAAAACACGGATAACTCTTAGTGTCGGATAGCTACGCCAGAATTTATTATCCAGTACAAGAGAATATTTTGAGGTGAAGCTCTTTCTTGATGCACTTCCTTCCCTTGTAAGAGGGAAAGCCTCTGTCATAGAAGGTTTTCTGACAGCTACTGTGCTAGCTTAAATATAATAAAGACAAGAGCCAGCATCACATTAGCATATACTGTAGCAAAATGATTTTTGTATGAGTTTGCTTCTTGCTCTTCGTTCTCTACATCTGAGATGGTTCCAAACCTGACCAGCTTTTTTCCTTTAGCGTAAGCTCTAAGGTGGAGTTCTGAGTGTAAGAAAGAGAACGCAAAAAGCGCAAGAATCGGTAGCGAGCTTTGGACTCCATTCAAAACCAAACTGATAATCAGCAGGACTACCGTTGCGGCCAATGTCATGTTAAGTCTGGCTTCAATGTTGTTATTGTCTGGGAAAACTTTC
>NZ_JAKRGI010000034.1:0-25190 GCF_022347625.1 Vibrio sp. Of14-4
CGGATTTGAACCGACGACCTTCGGGTTATGAGCCCGACGAGCTACCAAGCTGCTCCACCCCGCGTCCGTATTTTCACCATTAAAGCATGATGACAACTATAAACTGGAGCGACACTCGAGGTTCCCTATTCATAATAAAAAGGCGTGACCTCAACCTTGGCAAGGTTGCGCTCTAATAACTGAGCGAGTGTCGCTTTCTTCACCATTAAGTATGATGACAACTAAAAACTTGGAGCGACACACGAGGTTCGAACTCGTGACCTCAACCTTGGCAAGGTTGCGCTCTACCAACTGAGCTAGTGTCGCATTCACAACGTTTACGTCGTGTAGGGCTGCGAATTATAAGAGCATTTTTTTGTGATGCAAGTCCTTACAGTAAAAAAAACTGTTTTTTTTTCCGTTTGATGAAAAAGAACACAAAACTAAGTAAATCTAGTTCTAGAAAGATTGTTTAATGACTTGCAACAGCGTGAAATAACCGTCTGTTATATTTTGAAAACCGTTTGTCGATAATATTTCAGTTCAGCGATTGACTCACGTATATCATCCAAGGCCAAGTGACTTCCCGATTTAGAAAATCCAGTCAGTATTTGTGAATCCCAACGACGTGTTAGTTCTTTTATGGTACTCACGTCGATATAACGATAGTGAAAATACTCTTCGAGTTGTGGCATGTGTTGGTAAAGAAAACGTCTGTCTTGTCCAACGCTGTTACCACAGATAGGAGAAGCGCCTTTAGGAACCCATTTCTCTAGGAATTTTATAGTTTGTTCAATGGCTTCTTGCTCAGTAACTTTACTCGCTTTGACTCTCGCCACTAATCCACTTCCAGTGTGTGTTCTAACGCACCACTCATCCATTTTGGCAAGTTCTTCTTCGGCTTGATGGATAGCAAGTACTGGCCCTTGAGCTAGAATGTTTAATTCGCTATCAGTAACTATGGTAGCAATTTCAATGACTTTGTGTACATCAGGGTCTAAACCAGTCATTTCTAGATCAATCCAAATTAAATTTTGATCGCTAAAGGACATAAATCGTTGCCTATTGGTTTTATGCTAAAAAAGGTACTATACCCAAATTCTGATCCTCAGGATAGATAACCTAGGGGTCATCTAGTTCAATATAGTTAAGTAGACAATTGTGGCAAAAAAGAAAAAGCTGACCAAAGGTCAAGTCCGACGAGTACGAAACAATCAAAAACGCAAACTGACCAAAGAAGAGACCTTTCAGTGGGAAGAGTCTATGCTGTGTGCCGCACAAAAAGGATTGGTAATTACTCGCTTCGGTCAACACGCCGATATTGAAGATATTGATAGTGGACAAGTGCATCGCTGTAACTTAAGACGTGGCATTGAAACTCTCGTATCGGGAGATAAAGTTATCTGGAGGCCAGGTCTTGAATCTATGGAAGGCATTAATGGTGTGGTGGAAGCTGTTGAGCCACGCAGTTCTGTTTTAACTCGTCCGGATTACTATGATGGTTTAAAACCAGTCGCTGCCAATGTAGAACAGATGGTGATTGTTTCCTCTGTGCTTCCAGAGCTGTCGCTTAATATTATCGATCGCTACTTGGTTGCAGCGGAAACACTCAACATAGCCCCATTATTAGTACTCAACAAAGTCGACCTTCTGGGCATAGAGCAACGTATTCAATACCAACAATGGTTAGAAGAATATCAACGCATTGGCTACAAAGTATTGCTAGTAAGTAAGCAAACAGCAGAAGGCATAACCGAACTCGAGGCTGAATTAAAAAACAAAGTGAATATTTTCGTTGGTCAATCTGGTGTCGGAAAATCAAGTTTAGTCAACGCATTAATGCCTGATTTTAATGTCGAGGAAGGTGAAATTTCGCAAAACTCTGGATTAGGTCAGCATACAACGACTGCTTCTCGTTTGTATCACATCCCAACTGGCGGCGATTTGATCGATTCCCCAGGCGTTCGAGAATTCGGTCTTTGGCATTTAGCCGCTGAAGAAGTCACTAAGGCATTTGTTGAATTTAGACCTTATCTAGGTGGCTGTAAGTTTCGAGATTGCAAACACAAGGACGATCCAGGATGCACGATTCGAGAAGCGGTTGATAACAACGAAATCAGTGAAACACGATTCGAAAACTACCACCGAATTCTCGATAGCATGATAGAGGTGAAAGCTAATCGCCAGTATTCAAGGAACAAAAAAGCTGACCTCTAAACGAAATTAACCACTAGGAGTACTGACTTTACTGGTAAAGTTGAGTAGTATCTCACGCCCAAAAGCAAGCAAACATTCGGTTAACATTGGAATACATGACAATGGATAAAATCAAAGTTGGACTACAGTATTGGATCCCTAAACACGCTTTGACGCGTTTAGTCGGCAAACTCGCATCGGCCGAAGCCGGTGGTCTAACAACCGCAGTTATTCGCTGGTTTATCAAACAATACAATGTCAATATGGATGAGGCAAAGTACTCAGATCCTAAACACTTCAAGACCTTCAATGAATTTTTTGTTCGTGAGTTAAAGGAAGATGCTCGCCCGATTTGCTCTCAGGAAGACATTCTTACTCATCCAGCTGATGGCTGTGTGAGTCAGTTTGGACCTATCCAAGATGGGAAATTGATTCAAGCCAAAGGACACAATTACACCGCTCAGGAACTACTCGGAGGAGATGCCAAACTCGCTGCAGAATTTGCCGATGGTAACTTCGCCACCATTTATCTTTCACCGCGTGATTATCACAGAGTCCATATGCCATGCGACGCAACTTTGCGCCAAATGATTTATGTACCTGGTGACCTATTTTCAGTTAACCCCCTCACCGCTGAAAATGTTCCTAACTTGTTCGCCCGTAATGAGCGCGTAGTGTGTATTTTTGATACCGAATTCGGTCCTCTGGCTCAAGTTTTAGTCGGTGCTACCATTGTTGGCAGTATTGAGCAAACATGGGCAGGAACTATCACTCCTCCTCGCGGCAATACCGTCTACAAGTGGGATTACCCAAGCGAAGGTACTCGTTCTATCGTGTTAAAGAAAGGCCAAGAAATGGGACGCTTTAAACTAGGCTCGACTGTGATTAATCTCTTCGCAAAAGATAGTGTTAAGTTCGATGACTCGATGGCCAACGGCCACTCTACCGTGATGGGAACACCCTACGCGTCAATCACATCAAATAAGTAATCTCAGTTCTATACAATTAACGCTCTGATTTGCAGGGCGTTTTTTTGATCTAGGGCAAAGTCACTACAAACAGCATGCTCACACGTGCAAACTTTTATCCAAGTCTAATACCTTAACATTGAGATTCTTTATCCTAGGAAGCATGTTGACCTAGATTGGTTAAATCTGCATGCCTAAATACTCTCGAATACTCACCGCTAAGCTAATATTTTGCTTTGCATTACCACTATTGGTTTTGCTTTTACCAACAGAGCAAATGCCTATCGAGGGTCTCACTCTCATACAACATCGACTTTTAGGTATATTTTTATTAGCAGCGCTTCTTTGGATTCTAGAACCAGTGCCTGTATTTGCGACCTCAGTGCTTATTATTGCTCTTGAACTGATCATGCTCTCTGACAAAGGATTACAATTTTTTCGTATTACTAAACCAGAGCAAAGCTTGGGAGAGTTAATCCCATACAGCGATATTCTAAATACCTTTTCCTCACCAATTATTATCCTCTTCATGGGCGGGTTCACCCTTGCCATCGCCGCCTCTAAATACGATTTAGATAAAAACTTAGCGCGTGTTCTGCTGCGACCTTTTGGTGCCCAACCCAAATTCATAATGCTGGGTCTAATGTTAATCACTGCCGTTTTTTCGATGTTTATGTCCAATACTGCAACCACAGTAATGATGCTCGCTCTCGTCAGCCCAATTATAGCCCTTGCTCAAAAAGAGCAAGTAGGGATCAAGGCCTTAATTCTGTGTGTTCCAGTCGCAGCAAATACGGGAGGAATCGCTACCCCCATTGGCTCACCTCCAAATGCAATTGCCCTCCAATACCTAACTGAAGAACACAGTATCGATTTCCTCAGTTGGATGATGATAGGGCTGCCTTTTGTCGTTATTCAGCTGATTGCTGCTTGGTTTCTATTGCAAAAATTATTTCCATCTCAAGTTAACTTTCTGATTTTAGAACTCGATGGACAGTTTCAGTGCAGCTGGCAAGCCATTGTCGTCTACATAACCTTCGCCAGTACTGTTTTACTCTGGATGACCACCCAAGTTCACGGTATGAATACGTATGTGGTTGCTATGGTTCCTCTGGTGATATTTACATTAACAGGCATCATAGGTAAGACAGAGCTCCAACAAATAAACTGGGATGTACTTTGGTTAGTGGCCGGAGGCATCGCCATCGGTATGGCACTCGATAAAACAGGACTAGCTGAAGTGCTTGCCAATGCGGTTGATTACCAATCTCTTGCGCCAATAAGCCTAGTGATCACTTTATCCATCATTTGTTGGTTAATGGCGAACTTTATGTCGAATACAGCAACAGCAAACCTACTCATGCCAATTGCAGCTGCTATTGGCACTTCAATGGATAACCTTACTTCTATTGGCGGTCTACAAGGGCTTATGGTGGTAGTTGCCTTCTCCGCGTCTCTTGGCATGATTCTACCAGTTTCGACTCCGCCTAATTCACTCGCTTATTCAACGGGATTAATCGAAAGTAAAGATATGGCAAAAGTTGGGGCGATATTGGGTATTCTAGGCTTGTTCATCACTTATACTGGCGTCATCTTACTGGGAGGATGATAAACTCAAGCAGAGAACGTTGATTAATAGTCAAATTCAATCATATGGGTATCGTTAGTTAAGCTCTATTAGAGTAATCGATAATAACCGCTTTAACTTTCTTTTTTTTCAGCGACAATAGCCTTATAGATAGGAAACCTTAACTCACCAAAGTCACAGCAAAAGAATAGGTGAAAGATAACAACATAACTTCCCCAATAATCTTTGATCTTTACCTACAGTTTTGGCTAAAAAGTGTAGTAAAATTACGCTAATTTTGTTTCCTAAGTTACTTTGAATTTGACGAGGACATCACTATGTCAGCTAAGAAACCATTGGCTCTTGTAATTCTTGATGGATATGGACACCGAGAAGACACGGCCAGCAACGCTATTGCGAATGCTCATACACCGGTAATCGATAGCCTACTTGCTAACAACCCTAACACCTTGATTTCAGCGTCTGGCCTTGATGTCGGCCTACCAGATGGGCAGATGGGTAACTCTGAAGTGGGCCATACCAATATTGGCGCTGGACGAGTCGTGTATCAAGATCTCACCCGAATCACAAAATCCATTGCTGATGGTGAATTTGAGTACACTCCAGCACTCGTTGAAGCCATCAATGCAGCGGTAAAAGCGGATAAAGCGGTTCATATTATGGGACTCATGTCTCCTGGCGGTGTACATTCTCACGAAGATCACATCTATGCCGCAGTAGAAATGGCTGCCAAACAAGGCGCAAATAAAATTTACCTACATTGTTTCTTAGATGGCCGTGATACCCCGCCAAGAAGTGCAGAAAACTCACTTAAGCGTTTTGACCAGCTATTCGAACGCCTCGGCAAAGGGAGAATCGCTTCTCTCGTTGGCCGATACTACGCCATGGATCGTGACAACAACTGGGAACGTGTTGAGGTAGCTTACGATCTCCTGACACAAGCGAAAGCTGAATTCCAATCCAGTTCGGCTGTTGCAGGGTTACAAGCTGCGTATGAACGTGGTGAGAATGACGAGTTTGTTAAAGCAACATCAATCAAAACAGCAGAGCAAGAAGAAGCACTGATGCAAGAGGGAGATGCGGTCATCTTTATGAACTACAGAGCCGACCGAGCCCGTCAAATTACCCGTGCTTTTGTTCCAGAGTTTGAAGGTTTCACTCGCAACGCCTTCCCTAGCATCCACTTTGTGATGCTTACGCAATACGCAGCGGATATTCCACTTTCCATCGCATTCCCACCAGCATCTTTGGAAAACACCTATGGTGAGTGGCTATCGAAGCAACGTCATACTCAATTGCGCATATCAGAAACAGAAAAATACGCTCACGTTACTTTTTTCTTCAACGGTGGTGTTGAAACAGAATTTGAAGGTGAAGAACGACAACTAGTCGCTTCTCCTAAGGTCGCAACCTACGACTTACAACCTGAAATGAGCTCAGCTGAATTGACTGAGAAAATGGTCGCAGCTATTGATTCTGGGAACTACGATACCATCATCTGCAATTACCCAAATGCAGATATGGTTGGACACACAGGTGTATATGAAGCAGCTAAATCAGCCATTGAAGCACTTGATAGCAGCTTAGGTAAAGTTGTCGAAGCGATACAAAAAGTCGGTGGACAAATGCTAATCACCGCAGACCATGGCAACGCCGAGATGATGGTAGATCCAGAGACTGGTGGGACCCACACTGCGCATACCAATCTTCCTGTACCACTGATTTATGTTGGCGACAAACAGATTGAGTTCAAACAGGGAGGTAAACTCTCTGATCTAGCGCCAACTATGCTGTCACTTGCTGGCCTTTCTATTCCTCAAGAAATGACAGGTGAAGTGTTAATCAAATAACCTTTAAGACTCAAAACAAAGGCCTGCTGACCTAAATGTTATTCATGCTGGATGCAGGCCTTTGCGCCATACTGTCCATTGTGCAGTGCTGAGTGAGTTAGCACTCTTTTTTGACCAAACTTCAGTATTTAAATGCTCTAAGAAGCACTTTATATCTCACCAACATCTCGTTTTTATCTGCCGATAAACAAGTTTTGACATTACTCTTTCTTCGTGGGAACGTGTTTGGTTATACTGACTGTCAAACAAGGACTGAGGATTTCCCCTTTCGCATGGCAATACGGCAATCAAGACAAACACTAGCCTTACCTATACTTGCTGGATTGGTATGTCTCATTTTGGTCTCACTCGCCTTTCCAACATGGTCTGCCTCACCTAATGAGCTTAAAGGGGTCAGCAATGAAATTTCAAGACAGAGGCAGTCGCTCAGCTCTCAACAAAAAAAGCTCGACACTCTTAATAAGTCTCTAAAAAAGCAAGAACTCAGTATTGTTCGCTTAGAAAAAGAGATCAAGAAAGCCAAAGCATCGCTGCATAAAACCAATCAAAGTATCTCTGCGCTGGAAAAGCGTATCGCTTCATTAGAAAAGCAAAAACGACAACAAACAGAAGTTCTTGCAGAGCTTTTACAAACCTATTATGCAACACAAAGAGCGCAATCATCAGCTAACATGCTTAATCAAAGTGTTGAAGAAGACAGGATCAGTCAATACTTTCAACACTTAGCCAAGAAGCGAGCTGTAACCATTGCCCAGATAGAAAAAACCGTCAGTGAGCTGACCAAAAGCGAAACACAGCTAAAACTTGAGCAGCAACAAATTACCAGTTTACTCGATGAACAAGAGCAAACTCGCAGACGTCTTACCAAAGAGCAATCTAAACGGAAGGGGACTCTCAGTAACATCAAGAAGAACATTTCTAATGACAAAGTCTATCTCACAGAGCTCCAACGTAATGAAACAAGGCTAAAAGCTGAAATCGCTAAAGCTGCTAAACGCAATACGCCAATACCCATGGATGGTTTGGCCAAACAAAAAGGCCGTCTTCCTTGGCCAATTAAGGGGACAGTTCTACATAATTACGGCTCTCGTCAAACAGGACAAATAAATTGGAAAGGCATGGTGATTAACGCAGCCTATGGACAAGCTATAAAGGCAGTTTACTCTGGAACCGTGGTATTTTCAGACTATTTGAGAGGGTATGGTTTAGTAATCCTGCTCGATCATGGTAAGGGTGATATGACTTTATATGGCTTTAACCAAAGTTTACTCAAGAAAGAAGGCGATAAAATCTCAGCAGGGGAAACCATTGCGCTTGCCGGAGACACTGGTGGCCAGTCAAAAGCCTCACTCTATTTCGAAATCAGGCGCAACAGTAAGGCTCAAGATCCCAGAGCTTGGCTTGCTCGATAATGAAGACCTTATTGGCTATAAAATTTTTCCACTTTAGATATAAGTGTCGGTAGTTGCGCTTTGGTCAAGGTATTAATACCACCAGCTCCAGCACGTCCTCCCCCCGAAATAAACTGCGCACACAAGTCTCCAGCACCATATCTATTATCACTGGGCGCGCGCAGTGACACTTTAAAGCTTCCATCTTGATTATGGGTAAGAACAATATGCGCCAACTCAGGGGATTGATTGGATAGCCAGTTTCCATACACCCCGCTAATACGCCTTGAAGCCGAGCTATCGGGCAGCTCAACGACTAAAAGGCAATGGCTTTGATGCAAAGGCGGTATTGAAATCACTTGGTTAAAATCTTGCTGATACGACTCACGCAGCACTGAATAAGGAGACAAAGGATCGCCGATAACCGCAAAAGGATTTTCATAAGCCAGTAGCCTTCGATACAATTCATCGGGTAGGAAGTTTAAATCCTCTAAAGAAGCGCCATAACCATTATAGTTAATTAACTTTCCTAGCTCGCTTAGCTGCGCTCTTTGAGCTTTATCTAATCCTGCTGCGCTTGCGAGCTCATCGGCCTTGGCACATAGATTATCACCATACGCAGCTACAATAGCCCAATGATGGAACCTTCCTCCAAGCAACTTATCTATGATCAAAGCCGTACATACATTGGCATCCAAATCAATATGCGCATCTAGGTTAGGATCTTGAGGAATGCTTCCTGCTTGATGGTGATCTGCGTAAAATACCGATGCGCCACCAGCTAATATCTGCTTTAGCCTAGCCATATTGCTCCGCATGGATATGTCTAATACGGTTAGAGTATCTCCCAAGCTGCAATGCACGGCATCCAAAAGCTTGATATCTCGCTTCAATCCAGTGACCAAGGCAGCCTTTTTAGGTACAGCTAAGCGAAGTTGAAGTAGTGATATGATGCCATCAGCATCACCATTAAACACGTCATAATGCATAAAAACCTCTTAACGATCATTATGACACTTTAAGAGGTTTTATGGGTCTATGACAATTACATTTGGTTATGGTTAAGCATGAATCGCTTTAACACCATCCTCAAGTAGTTGTAGTTGCTCTAGGCCTTGAGGTGTCGCTTTGGGTTTTACTACCGCAATCATCTGCAGCATGCCTTGATGAATGACCTGTTCGGTAATGTGCGTTTTTTGCGACATTGCAGAGCGGTAGCCGAGCCAACTAGAAGCAATCATGTGTAAAGTGGTAACTAAAGGTTTCATTTCATGTTCTTCCACGGCAAGCAACTCAAGATCAACAAAAGAGCGCATAATATTGACTAAGTTGGTCTGCAACTTTTCTTGAACCAGAATATATTCTTCATGTAATTGTTCGTCTCGTTGCAAAATTTCAGGAAGATTGGCATAGAAAAAACGATACTTCCACATTAACTTGAAGATGGAGTCTAGATAGTGTTTAAGCAAGACCAAACTTTCTTGCTGTCCGTGAATTGGTGAGAAACGCTCCAGTAACTCATTGGAATAAAGGGCGAAAATTTCACGCACAATTTCCTGCTTATTACGAAAATGGTAATAGAGGTTACCAGGGCTGATATCAATGTGTGCGGCGATATGATTGGTGGTGATATTACGTTCGCCATGTTCATTAAAAAGATTCAATGCGGCAAACACTATTTTGTCACGTGTCTTCATACGTTTCACGTATCCTCTGCAATTAATAATGTCAGTGTAATTTCGGTCGACCTACCTTTCGAAGCTGATTTGCCCACCTTTACTTTATTCCTTACGCAAAGTAATCATTGTCTTATGTCACCACTCTACAAGATTAATCGATAATTCAACAGTATGAAAACGCAAAGATCATATTAAAAATGGTGATATAAAACATAACAGTAGCTAGTTAAGCCTTATATATTAACCACAAACTAAAAAGCGCCTGATTAGACCAGACGCTTAAATAGATTTTATTGGTGAAAAGGCTTGGATAAGTCATGAACCGCTTCAACAAATACACCCGCGTTTTCAGGTGGTACATCGAGATGAATACCATGTCCTAAATTAAACACATGACCAGTCCCTGCATGCCCAAACCCTGCCAAAATATCGGCGACTTCTTGGCGGATTCTATCTGGAGACGCATACAAGATTGACGGATCCATATTTCCTTGCAGTGCCACTTTATCTCCAACGCGGTGCACAGCTTCTTCGATGTTAATTGTCCA
Organism: Vibrio sp. Of14-4; assembly: GCF_022347625.1. Classification (NCBI taxonomy): domain Bacteria; kingdom Pseudomonadati; phylum Pseudomonadota; class Gammaproteobacteria; order Vibrionales; family Vibrionaceae; genus Vibrio; species Vibrio sp. Of14-4. The sequence goes on from NZ_JAKRGI010000034.1 coordinate 10,200, forward strand.
GTCTAAACCAACCGCATCACATCCAGTCGCGGCAATTTTTTCTAACCACATGCCACCATTTTTAGTAAACAAGGTGACAGGTACTCGGCGCCCTTCATTTTCTCGAATCAGTCCATCAACAATTTTTGCCATGTATTGGAGTGAGAATAAATTGTAATCTCTTGGAGTCAGGACACCACCCCAAGTATCAAACACCATGACAGATTGAGCTCCAGCTTTAATCTGAGCGTTAAGATATTCAATAACACTGTCGGCAAGTTTATCTAACAACATATGCAGTGTTTGTGGCTCTGAATACATCATCCTCTTGATTTTAGTGAAAGCTTTTGAGCTGCCACCTTCGATCATGTAAGTAGCCAGCGTCCAAGGACTTCCGGAGAAACCGATCAAAGGTACTTCTCCTTTTAGATCTTTACGGATCTGACGCACGGCGTTCATCACATATTGCAATTCACCTTCCGGATCTGGGATGCCAATTTTTTCAACATCAGCCTTGCAGGTAATAGGGTTGTCAAATACTGGGCCTTCGCCAGCAGCAAAGCGCAACTTTAGACCCATAGCATCTGGAATAGTTAGGATATCCGAGAATAAAATTGCAGCATCAAGAGGGTAACGGCGTAATGGCTGAAGTGTGACTTCTGAGGCAAGCTCAGCATTCTTACACAAAGACATAAAGTCACCAGCCTCAGCTCGAGTCGCTTTATATTCTGGGAGGTAACGTCCTGCCTGACGCATCATCCATACTGGTGTGTAGTCTACTGGTTGCTTTAAAAGAGCACGCAGATAACGATCATTTTTAAGTTCAGTCATTCCGTATTTCCAACTATTGAGCTTTTGTTTAGCGCCGTTATTCTAACACTGTTTAGTCTACAAAAGCGGCATGCTTTGCAACCTGGATCAAGTTATTAACGTTTAAATCAGCGCTTAGTTTGCGCCCAAACTGTAACAGTGTTAAAAATCTCCGTGCTAGCGAAAAATAATAACTATAACCTGAGTACCTGTGACTCAGCATCTCATAACGACATCTTACTTACCCCCTCCCTCTCGGAGGGTTTTTTTTTGCGTTTAAACGGGTTCAAGGAGATAAATTTGGGGGTATATTTATTTAACACACTCCTTCATCGTCTCCTCGATTAACGCTCTTGCAATCGTTCCATGTGGTGCAATAGCAGGTAATGTATCAGCTGAAAACCAACCAAGACTCTCAATCTCCGAATCATCTGGTTTCAGCTCTCCTTGTTGATAATCCGCCAAAAAACCAACCATTAAACTGGATGGAAAAGCCCAAGGTTGGCTGGAAAAATAGCGAATATTGGTAACATCAAGGCCCGTCTCCTCTTTCACTTCTCTTGCAACACATTGCTCAAGAGTTTCACCCACTTCTGCAAACCCTGCGATAACCGTATACATACCATTTCGATGACGAGAATGTTGAGCCAGTAAGATCTGGTTACCTTTACGAACAGCCACTATGATGCAAGGAAATATACGTGGGTAATGCAGTGTCCGACAGTCCCCGCATTGCATTGCCAGTTGATTGTTGTTGAGATGACTCCTGCCACCACAAATAGAGCAAAATCTCAGTGTTTGGGTCATGTGACCATACTGAACGGCTTTACTGAGTAATAAAAAAACGCTCTCGGGCAGGCTTAGACACTCACGTAATGGCGTTAGGTGCAGATTTTGTTCAACTTCACCTGCATTTAACCAAATAACAGGCAGATTTTCATACTCACCAATCTTGTGTCCCAGCCCCTGTGGTATAGAAAGCTCAATGGCAGTGCCACAAGGTAATTTGTTGTTAATCAACCATACTTCACTTCCCGACACAAGACACCAGTAGGCTGTCTCTTTTGGCTTTCTATCATTTTTGCTTAACATTACCAACCCTCTATACTTGCAGTTCATTCATTTTACTGGCAATCTTAATTCATACCAGAGTTTGTAGTAGAGCGAGTTTCTGGCTATAAACTCTAGTAAGAACGAAAAGTTTTGCTCTACACCGGTTTTGGGAGTCAAAGCGTAATTGTCACTGCAAAAGTGGCTCGATCATGAGGATATGGTCATGCTGAATAAATTCAAACAAACACAAGAACAATGGGGCGGCTCAAGTGAACTTATCGATCACTGGCTAGAGACTAGGCAATCGCTTATCGTAGAATATTGTAAGCTTGCATCACTTCAACCCACTTCTGTAAAAACCACACTTTCTTCACTCCCTACCGCTGATGAGCTACAAGTTTTCTGCCAACATCTCGTCGATTATATCTCTGAAGGACATTTTAAGATTTATGATATGGTGATGGATAAATGGCGTTCAACTGGCTTTGAAGCAACAGAGGAAATCAATGCAACCTACGGGCGCATTGTGCTTACTACCGATCCACTGCTCAACTTTACCGACAAATATGCAGCGGTTAAAGATGATGAACCTCTCGAGTCTTTTGATAGTGATTTATCGCTAATTGGCGAGATATTGGAAGCCCGTTTTGAAGTAGAGGATCAGCTAATCCAGCTAATTGCGGACAGTTTGGCTGTACCTCCTGGCGCATAATAAAAGATGTATAACTTCACCCCCTCAAAGTTGTAAACAGAACGAACAAAAAAGGCACCCAAGGGTGCCTTTTTAACGCTTTAAAAGCGATTACTCATCAACTGAAAAACCTGCGTTAAGCAAAGCAGCTAAGTTATCTGTTGCTTGTTCAACAGATGGGCCTTCTTGCTCTTCAACACGTTTTGCTTGACGATCTTGGTGGTAAGCGAAACCTGTACCTGCTGGAATCAATCGACCAACAATAACGTTTTCTTTCAGACCACGTAGCTCATCACGCTTACCAGAAACTGCTGCTTCTGTTAGTACGCGAGTTGTCTCTTGGAACGATGCCGCTGAAATGAAGGATTCAGTTGCCAGAGACGCCTTAGTGATACCAAGTAGTTCGCGTTCGAAGCGTGCAGGTTCTTTACCCTCGGCTTCAAGCTGACGATTAGCAATCTTAACGTTCGCATATTCAACTTGCTCGCCCGCAAGGAACTCTGAGTCACCAGCGAATGTGATTGTACACTTGCGAAGCATTTGACGAACGATAGTCTCGATGTGCTTGTCGTTAATCTTAACGCCCTGTAAGCGGTATACTTCTTGAACTTCGTTCGCGATGTACTGAGTAACCGCATGGATACCACGTAAACGTAGAATGTCATGTGGAGACTCTGGACCATCGGCAATCACATCACCACGTTCAACTTTTTCACCTTCAAAAACGTTGAGCTGACGATGTTTAGGGATCATCTCTTCGTAGGTATCTCCACCTTCACGAGTGATCACTAGACGACGCTTACCTTTAGTCTCTTTACCAAAGCTCACAGTACCTGTGTGCTCTGCAAGAATCGCAGGTTCTTTCGGCTTACGAGCTTCAAACAAGTCAGCAACTCGTGGTAGACCACCAGTGATGTCTCGGTTTCCGCCAGATTTCTGAGGAATTCGAGCAAGCGTATCACCGACACCAACTTCAGCACCGTCTTCAATGTTAACAATCGCTTTACCAGGTAAGAAGTAATGGGCTGGCATATCCGTACCAGGAATCATTACATCTTTGCCTGCCGCATCAATAAGTTTGATAGCAGGGCGCATGTCTTTACCTGCAGCTGGTCTCGCAGCCGCTTCGGTCACTTCGCTAGAAGACAAGCCTGTTAGGTCATCAGTTTGACGAGAAACTGTTACACCATCAATCATATCAACAAATTGGATACGACCTGCCACTTCAGTGATGATTGGCATAGTGTGCGCTTCCCAGTTAGCTACTGTTTCTCCAGCTTCAACACCCTCGTTGTCGCCTTTGCTAAGTAGTGAACCGTATGGAAGTTTGTGCTTCTCTTTGGTGCGGCCAAATTCGTCAATAATGGTTAGCTCTGATGCACGAGACGTGATCACAAGCTTACCTTGCTTGTTAGTTACGAACTTAGCATTATGCAGCTTCACAGTACCAGTGGTCTTCACTTGAATGCTGTTTTCTGCTGCTGCCGTCGATGCTGCACCACCGATGTGGAACGTACGCATGGTTAACTGTGTACCCGGTTCACCGATAGACTGAGCAGCAATAACACCCACTGCTTCACCTTGGTTCACTAGGTGACCACGTGCAAGATCACGACCATAACACTGTGAACAACAACCGAAGTCTGCATCACAAGTTACTACTGAACGAACTCGGATTTTATCTACTGAGTTGTCTTCCATGATCTGACACCACTTCTCATCAATCAGAGTATTACGTGGAATCAAAACATCTTCAGTGCCTGGCTTAAGAACATCTTCAGCAACGACACGACCAAGAGCTAACTCAGAAAGTGCAACTTTAACGTCACCACCTTCAATATGAGGCATCATATCGATACCTTCATGTGTGCCACAATCATGCTCATGGACAACAACATCTTGCGCGACGTCTACTAGACGACGTGTCAGATAACCTGAGTTCGCTGTTTTCAGTGCCGTATCCGCTAGACCCTTACGAGCACCGTGCGTTGAGATAAAGTACTGAAGTACGTTCAAGCCTTCTTTAAAGTTCGCTGTGATCGGCGTTTCGATGATAGAACCATCTGGACGCGCCATCAGACCACGCATACCGGCAAGCTGACGAATCTGAGCGGCAGAACCACGAGCGCCCGAGTCAGCCATCATATAGATGCTGTTGAACGACTCTTGCTGTTCGCCTTCACCTTCACGGTTAACTACTGTCTCTGATGACAGGTTTTCCATCATCAGTTTTGCAACGCGATCATTGGTTGATGCCCAAATATCGATAACCTTGTTGTAGCGCTCACCCGCAGTAACAAGACCGGATTGATACTGTTCCTGGATTTCGCGAACTTCTGCTTCCGCTTCTTCGATTTCAGTGTATTTCGCATCTGGTACAACCATGTCGTCGATACCAACAGAAACACCTGAAAGCGCTGCGTATGCAAAACCGGTATACATGATTTGGTCAGCAAAGATGACTGTGTCTTTCAGACCCAGCTTACGGTAAGCCTCGTTCAATAGGTGAGAGATTTGCTTCTTACCTAACTTTTGGTTAACGATGCTAAACGGAAGACCTGCAGGCACAATTTGCCACAGCATTGCACGACCGATAGTTGTATCAACTAGTTTAGTCTCAGTAGTGCTATTGCCATCTTCATCTTTAACAGTCTCCGTGATACGGACTTTAACGCGAGCATGCAGCTCTGCAGACTTGGTACGATATGCTTTCTCAGCTTCTGCTGGGCTAGCAAGGTACATACCTTCGCCTTTGACGTTAATCTTCTCACGCGTCATGTAGTACAGACCCAAAACAACGTCCTGTGAAGGTACGATGATAGGATCACCTGATGCTGGCGACAGGATGTTGTTTGTCGACATCATCAAAGTACGAGCTTCGAGCTGCGCCTCTAAAGTTAGAGGAACGTGAACCGCCATTTGGTCACCATCGAAGTCCGCGTTGTACGCCGCACAAACAAGTGGGTGTAGCTGAATTGCTTTACCTTCGATAAGTACAGGTTCGAACGCCTGAATACCTAGACGGTGAAGTGTCGGCGCACGGTTTAGTAGTACTGGGTGTTCACGAATTACTTCATCGAGAATATCCCATACAACGGCTTCTTCACGCTCTACCATCTTCTTAGCAGCTTTGATCGTCGTCGCTAAACCACGAGTCTCAAGCTTACTGTAGATAAATGGTTTGAATAGCTCAAGTGCCATCTTCTTAGGAAGACCACACTGATGCAGACGAAGGTATGGACCTACTGTGATTACAGAACGGCCAGAGTAGTCTACACGTTTACCTAGAAGGTTCTGACGGAAACGACCTTGTTTACCCTTGATCATATCAGCAAGAGATTTTAGAGGACGCTTGTTCGAACCTGTAATCGCACGACCGCGGCGACCATTATCTAGAAGTGCATCAACAGACTCTTGTAACATACGCTTTTCGTTACGTACGATAATGTCCGGAGCAGCAAGCTCTAATAGACGCTTCAAACGGTTGTTACGGTTGATCACGCGACGGTATAGATCATTCAAATCTGAAGTCGCAAAACGACCACCATCTAGTGGAACTAGAGGGCGTAGATCTGGCGGAAGTACCGGAAGCACAGTTAAGATCATCCACTCTGGGTTGTTGCCCGATTGAACGAATGCTTCAACTAGCTTCAAGCGTTTAGTGATTTTCTTACGCTTAGTCTCTGAATTAGTAGACTGAAGCTCTTCACGCATTTCTTCAATTTCGGCCGGAAGATCCATAGACGCAAGTAGGTCTTTGATCGCTTCAGCACCCATCTTAGCCGTGAATTCATCACCCCACTCTTCTAGACGATCTAGATACTCTTCTTCGGTAAGCATCTGAGATTTTTCTAGATCAGTCATACCAGGCTCTGTTACCACGTACATTTCGAAGTAAAGAACACGTTCGATATCACGTAGAGGGATATCCATAAGTAGACCGATACGAGACGGCAATGATTTTAGGAACCAGATGTGAGCAACTGGTGAAGCAAGTTCAATGTGGCCCATACGGTCACGACGAACTTTAGTTTGTGTAACTTCAACGCCACACTTCTCACAGATAACACCACGGTGTTTCAGACGCTTATATTTGCCACAAAGACATTCATAATCTTTAACTGGACCAAAAATACGCGCACAGAACAGACCATCGCGTTCAGGTTTGAACGTACGATAGTTGATCGTTTCAGGTTTTTTAACTTCACCAAAAGACCATGAACGAATCATGTCTGGTGAAGATAGACCGATTTTGATTGCATCAAATTCTTCGGTCTTATGCTGTGCTTTTAGAAAGTTTAATAAGTCTTTCACAATCAGCTCCTGTAAGGAGTTAAAAGGAGCTCACCCGCAAAAGTGAGCACCTTCAACCAAATAACCCCGTGGGGATTACTCTTCGTCTTCTAGCTCGATATTGATACCAAGCGAGCGAATCTCTTTCAACAGTACGTTGAACGATTCTGGCATGCCAGGTTCCATGCTATGGTTGCCATCCACGATGTTCTTATACATCTTGGTACGGCCGTTAACGTCATCTGACTTAACCGTTAGCATTTCTTGTAGGGTGTAAGCAGCACCGTATGCTTCTAGTGCCCATACTTCCATCTCACCGAAACGCTGACCACCGAACTGAGCTTTACCACCCAGCGGTTGCTGAGTAACTAGGCTGTATGAACCAGTAGAACGAGCATGCATCTTGTCATCAACAAGGTGGTTTAGTTTGAGCATATACATGTAACCAACGGTTACAGGACGCTCAAATGCATCACCAGTACGACCATCAAACAGAGTAAGCTGACCAGATTCTGGTAGTTCACCCAGTTTAAGTAGTTCTTTGATTGACTGCTCAGAGGCACCATCAAACACTGGTGTTGCGATAGGTAGACCACCACGCAAGTTGTTAACCAAAGTGCGCACTTCATCGTCAGTCAAGGATGCAACATCAACTGTCTGACGAGTTTCGCCTAAGTCGTAAACCTTCTGTAGGAAGTCACGGAACTTAGCCAGCTCTTGCTGCTCTTTCAGCATTTGGTTGATCTTGTCACCAATACCTTTAGCCGCGAGACCTAAGTGGACTTCGAGGATCTGACCTATGTTCATACGAGAAGGTACACCTAGCGGGTTAAGCACGATGTCAACCGGCTGACCTTTCTCATCGTAAGGCATGTCTTCTACAGGGTTGATCTTAGAGATTACACCCTTGTTACCATGACGACCGGCCATCTTATCGCCCGGCTGAATACGACGTTTAACCGCAAGGTAAACTTTAACGATCTTCAGTACGCCTGGAGCTAGGTCATCACCTTGAGTGATCTTACGACGCTTAGTTTCGAACTTCTTATCGAAGTCTGCTTTTAGCTCATCATACTGCTCTGCAAGTTGCTCAAGCTTAGTCTGCTGAGCATCGTCGTCTAGCGTTAGCTCTAACCACTTCTTGCGATCAATAGCGTCAAGTTTAGCATCAGTATAACCACCTTCAACAAGTACAGCTTTAACGCGGTTAAGTAGACCACCTTCCAGAATCTGGAATTCTTCAGTAAGGTCTTTCTTCGCTTCTTTTAGCTGCATTTGTTCAATTTCAAGCGCGCGTTTGTCTTTTTCGACACCGTCACGAGTGAATACTTGAACATCGATGATGGTACCTGACACTGAGTTTGGTACACGCAGTGAGGTATCTTTAACGTCTGATGCTTTTTCACCAAAAATGGCACGCAGTAGCTTCTCTTCTGGAGTCAGCTGAGTCTCGCCTTTTGGTGTTACTTTACCAACAAGGATGTCACCACCCTTAACTTCCGCACCTATGTAAACGATACCTGACTCGTCCAATTTAGACAGAGCAGACTCACCTACGTTTGGAATATCGGCCGTAATTTCTTCAGCACCAAGCTTAGTATCACGTGCAACACAAGATAGTTCTTGAATGTGAATAGTCGTGAAACGGTCTTCTTGAACAACACGTTCAGAAACAAGGATCGAGTCCTCGAAGTTGTAACCATTCCAAGGCATAAACGCGATACGCATGTTCTGACCAAGTGCAAGTTCACCCAAGTCTGTTGAAGGACCATCGGCAAGCACATCGCCACGTGCAACAGGTTCACCAGGCATCACAGTTGGACGCTGGTTGATACACGTGTTTTGGTTTGAACGAGTGTATTTAGTTAGGTTGTAGATATCGATACCCGCTTCACCTGGGATCAACTCGTCTTCGTTCACTTTTACAACGATACGAGACGCATCTACAGACTGGATAACACCACCACGCTTGGCAACCGCTGTTACACCTGAGTCAACAGCAATATTACGCTCAATACCTGTACCAACAAGAGGCTTATCAGCCTTAAGTGTCGGAACAGCCTGACGTTGCATGTTCGCACCCATCAATGCACGGTTCGCATCATCGTGTTCTAGGAACGGAATAAGCGAAGCAGCGATAGATACTACTTGGTTAGTCGCAACGTCCATGTAATCTACATGGTCACGTGGGTGCAGACCAGATTCACCTTTCTGGCGAGCTGTGATCAACTCTTCAGCAAATGTTCCTGCTTCAGTCAGTACTGTGTTCGCCTGAGCGATAACGTATTGACCTTCCTGAATAGCAGATAGGTAATCAACTTCGTCTGTTACTACACCATCTACAACACGGCGATATGGTGTTTCAAGGAAACCATACTCATTACAACGTGCGAATGCAGATAGCGAGTTGATAAGACCGATGTTTGGACCTTCAGGCGTTTCGATCGGACATAGACGGCCGTAGTGAGTTACGTGTACGTCTCGAACTTCAAAGCCAGCACGCTCACGCGTTAGACCGCCTGGACCCAATGCAGAGATACGACGCTTATGCGTTACTTCTGATAGAGGGTTGTTCTGGTCCATAAACTGAGACAACTGAGAAGAGCCAAAGAACTCTTTCACTGCCGCAGAAATTGGCTTAGCGTTGATCAAATCTTGTGGCATTACAGCATCTAGATCGCCCAAGCTTAGACGTTCTTTCACTGCACGCTCAACACGCACTAAACCAACACGGAATTGGTTTTCAGCCATTTCACCAACGCTACGGATACGACGGTTACCTAAGTGGTCAATATCGTCGACTTCTCCAATACCGTTACGAATAGCAATGAGCTTCTTCATCACTTCGATGATATCTAGCTCGTCAAGCGTACCCTGCTCTTGTGCGTCTTCGCGCTCAATTGAGCTGTTGAACTTCATACGACCAACAGTCGAAAGGTCGTAACGCTCTTCAGAGAAGAATAAGCTATCAAATAAGGCTTCAGCAGCTTCTTTCGTTGGCGGCTCACCTGGGCGCATCATGCGGTAGATTTCTACCAACGCAGAAATACGATCGACAGTACTGTCGATGCGCAGTGTATCTGACATGAATGGACCATGGTCTAGATCGTTCGTAAATAGAACTTCTAGTGCTTTGTGGCCAGCTTGAGATAGGTTCGCTAGTGCTTCAAGACTGATCTCTTGGTTAGCAGAAACAATAATCTCACCAGTTGCTTCATTGATATAATCTTTTGATGCAACTCTACCAACTATGTACTCAACGGGTACTTCGATATGCTCAACGCCATCTTTTTCAAGTTGACGGATATGGCGCGCTGTTACACGACGGCCCGTTTCTACGTAGACCTTGCCATTAGCTTCAATATCGAATGATGCCGTTTCACCGCGCAGACGATCAGGAACCAGCTCCATAAGAAGGGTCTGGTCTTTCACCTCGAAGTTCACCTTCTCAAAGAAGATGTCTAGGATTTCATCTGTCGTCTTACCTAGCGCACGAAGAATGATCGATGCAGGCAGTTTACGACGACGGTCAATACGTACATATAAGTTATCCTTAGGATCAAACTCGAAATCAAGCCATGAACCACGGTAAGGAATGATGCGCGCATTGTAGAGAACTTTACCTGAAGAGTGGGTCTTACCCTTATCGCTGTCGAAGAATACACCTGGGCTTCTGTGCAGCTGGGATACGATAACCCTCTCGGTACCATTGATAACGAAGGTACCATTGTCTGTCATAAGCGGTATTTCGCCCATGTAGACTTCTTGTTCTTTAATGTCTTTTACAGTACCTGCTGGCGCGTCTTTATCAAAGATGACTAGGCGTAGTTTTACACGTAGTGGTTTTGAATAAGTTACGCCGCGAATTTGACATTCTTTAACGTCAAAAACTGGCTCACCAAGACGGTAGCTAACGTATTGCAGCTCGGAATTGCCGTTATAGCTCTGAATTGGAAATACAGAACGGAAAGCAGCTTCAAGACCGTATTGACCTTCAGGATCCTGTTCGATAAATTTCTCGAACGAATCGAGCTGGATCGATAGCAGGTATGGAATGTCCAACACTTGTGGACGAGTACCAAAGTCCTTACGGATGCGCTTTTTCTCGGTATAAGAGTAAACCATGGGGTTCCTCAGCTCGCTGATAAGTGACCCAAACTGTCTAGAGTCATTCGTAGACAGTGACTAACAACTGTTTGACTGTAGTGACATTTCATAAAGCTGTCATGAAATGCTTTTTGCTAGGAACTTGGGTGCTCAAACAGCGGAAAAATCACCCAACCCCTACAGCGCAAAAAGGCCGGTGGTTGTAAAACCACCAGCCATTAGCCGCTAGGGCTAAGAAACTATGCAATAATTACTTAACAGTAACACTTGCACCAGCTTCTTCTAGCTGAGCTTTAAGAGCTTCAGCTTCATCTTTCTCGATGCCTTCTTTAAGAGGTGCAGGAGCGCCGTCAACTAGAGCTTTCGCTTCTTTAAGACCTAGGCCAGTCGCGCCACGTACCGCTTTGATTACAGCAACTTTGTTGCCGCCAGCAGATTCTAGGATTACGTCGAATTCAGTTTGCTCAGCAGCAGCGTCGCCACCAGCAGCACCGCCAGCTACAACAGCAGCAGCAGCAGAAACACCGAATTTCTCTTCCATTGCTTCGATTAGTTCAACAACTTGCATTACAGACATTTCTGCAACTGCATCTAGGATTTGCTCGTTAGTAATAGACATAACAATTCTCTTTTAAATCAACAATAAGTTTATTAAGCAACCAGAAAAAAGCAAGGCTTATGCCGCAGCTTCTTCTTTTTGATCGCGTAGTGCTGCGATAGTACGTACCAGCTTGCCTGCAGAAGCTTCTTTCATGCACATCATTAGGCGTGCGATTGCTTCGTCGTAAGTTGGTAGTGTCGCTAGTACTTCAGCGTCAGCTAGCGCACCTTCAAATGCAGCAGCTCTGATCTCGAAGTTTGAATTCTCTTTAGCGAAGTCTTTAAAAAGACGCGCTGCAGCACCTGGGTGCTCATTAGAGAATGCGATTAGAGTAGGACCAGTGAAAGTGTCAGTTAGACACTCGTAGTCTGTACCTTCAACCGCACGACGCATTAGTGTGTTACGAACAACTCGTACATAAACACCCGCTTCACGAGCTTGTTTACGTAGAGATGTCATCGCGCCCACTTCAACGCCACGAGAATCAGCTACAACTGCAGAAAGTGCACCACTGGCAGCTTCGTTGACTTCAGCAACAATTGCTTTTTTGTCTTGAAGGTTTAAAGCCATCTTGGATTTACTCCTGGTTGTCGTTACACCACTCACTATTATCACAACAGTGAGAGTTATTGAGGTGCTTCCCAGAAGAAAGGTAACTATTTACATAGAGCTTTCTGTCAGTTCGGGCACCATCTACGTAGGAAGATTAAGTCATCATTGAATAAAATCAGACACCTACGGTCTTGGACGGAGACTGAGTCTTAACTCTTTTCGAATCAAAGTTCAGCCCCAACCACAAATATTAGGCGCGAAATTATACATAAATTTCACGCCTAAGCAAATAAATTATGCTTGAGTGTTCAGGCTAGCCTGATCAACAGCAACACCAGCACCCATAGTAGTAGAGATGCTTACTTTCTGCAGGAATGTACCTTTAGCAGAAGATGGCTTAGCTTTCTTCAGAGCCACTAGAAGTGCTTCTAGGTTCTCTTGGATCTGCTGTGCAGAGAAGTTTGCTTTACCGATAGTAGTGTGGATGATGCCGTTTTTGTCGTTACGGTAACGAACCTGACCCGCTTTAGCATTTTTAACTGCTTCAGCAACGTTAGGAGTTACAGTACCAACTTTAGGGTTTGGCATTAGACCGCGAGGACCAAGAATAGTACCTAGCTGACCTACAACGCGCATTGCATCTGGAGAAGCAACAACTACGTCAAAGTTCATTTCGCCTTTCTTCACTTGCTCAGCAAGATCTTCCATACCAACGATGTCTGCGCCAGCTTCTTTAGCTGCTTCAGCGTTTGCACCTTGAGTGAACACTGCAACGCGGATTTCGCGGCCAGTACCGTGAGGTAGTACAGTTGCACCACGTACGTTCTGGTCAGATTTACGAGCATCGATGCCTAGGTTAACAGCAACATCAACAGACTCAACAAACTTAGCAGTAGCTAGTTCTTGAAGAAGAGCAACAGCTTCGTTGATTTCGTATTCTTTAGTTACGTCAACTTTTTCGCGGATTACGCGCATGCGCTTAGTTAGTTTTGCCATGATCTTAACCCTCTACCACTAGGCCCATTGAACGAGCAGTACCAGCGATTGAACGCTTCATTGCTTCGATGTCAGCACCAGTCATATCTGCAGCTTTAGTTTCTGCGATTTCTTGGATTTGAGCGTCAGTTACCGTACCCACTTTTTCAGTGTTTGGACGACCTGAACCAGACTTAACGCCAGCCGCTTTCTTAAGAAGAACTGCTGCAGGTGGAGTCTTAGTTACAAAAGTGAAAGAACGGTCATTGTATACAGTGATAACAACTGGAGTTGGTAGACCTTTCTCAACCGATTCTGTTTTTGCGTTAAACGCTTTACAGAATTCCATGATGTTAACACCGTGTTGACCTAGAGCAGGACCAACTGGTGGACTTGGGTTTGCCATACCAGCAGCAACTTGCAGCTTGATATAAGCTTCAACTTTCTTAGCCATGATTTTTCCTAATTTTGGGTACTAACGCTAATCCGCTGATCAGCTCCCCGTTCATATAAATAACTTTCTACTTTCATCGAAGTAAAAAGGCGCGAAATTATAATCATAATTCGCGCCTCATACAAGCTTTAAAAGCTGTTTTTTTGTACTCTTTAAACTCTGGGTTTAGTCTAATTTTTCAACCTGACCAAACTCAAGTTCAACAGGTGTTGCTCGACCGAAGATAGAAACAGACACCTTCATGCGGCTCTTCTCATAATCCACTTCTTCAACAGTACCGTTAAAGTCTGCAAATGGACCATCATTGACACGTACAACTTCACCTGCTTCGTACATAGTACGTGGTCTAGGTGACTCACTCGCTTTTTCAAGACGGTTAAGGATAGCGTCAGCCTCTTTATCCGTGATAGGTGCAGGACGGTCAGAAGTACCACCAATGAAGCCCATGACACGAGGTACGCTGCGTACTAGGTGCCATGATTCATCGTTCATAATCATCTGAACAAGGACGTAACCTGGGAAGAACTTACGCTCAGACTTACGACGTTGACCTGCACGCATTTCGACTACTTCTTCAGTAGGAACAAGAACTTCACCAAACAGCTCTTCCATGCTGTGCATTTTAATATGCTCGCGAAGAGACTGAGCGACACGGCCTTCAAACCCAGAGAAGGCTTGAACCACATACCAGCGTTTTTTGGGAGCTTCACTCATGAATTAAAACCCTCTATACCCCAGTCACAAAGTTGACAAGACGAACCATGATGCCGTCAATGCCCCAAAGTGCTAGAGCCATTACAATACTTACAGCTAAAACGATAAAGGTAGTTTGCATAGTTTCTTGGCGTGTAGGCCAAACTACTTTACGAACTTCCATACGAGATTCTTTAGCGAAATCAATCGCAGCCTTACCCTTTACTGTTGTAGCTGCCACACCTAACGCTGCTGCAATTAATACAACAACACCGGCAACGCGAATCACTACAGACATTTCACCATACAGGTAATTACCCACAACAGCGGCAGCTAACAGAGTAAAAGTGATAACCCACTTAAAGATATCTGCGCCATTTGAGCTATCAGGAGTTTCAGCATTATTTGCTTTCATAAAACCAACCTGTCAAAAGTCTTAATATAGACGACAACAACCCCGCTGCTGCAGGGCAAATCCATGAAACGACAACCTATTAGATTGGCGTACTCTTCTTATTACTCAATAACTTACCGTTAAAAGTAAGAATCTAATTAATATCTACCTGTAGAAGAAATTGGCAAATATTATATTGAGTGCAGAAAAAGGGCATCAAATGATGCCCTTTTTGCTACTGCTTCGTCAAATCTTATTCAAAGATTTTCAGAAAGCTTCGCCAATTCTTGAGAATTAATCGAAGATCTTAGCAACAACACCAGCACCTACTGTACGGCCACCTTCACGGATCGCGAAACGAAGACCTTCGTCCATTGCGATTGGTGCGA
>NZ_JAKRGI010000035.1:0-22983 GCF_022347625.1 Vibrio sp. Of14-4
GAACTTCAGCGATATCCGCCATGCCCATTGGGGCGCCTGGGTGACCAGAATTGGCTTGTTGTACGCCGTCCATGCTAAGGGCACGAATAGCGTTAGCTAAGTGTTTGCGGGAAGACATGTTTGCTCCTGAGTGCATTAAGCGAAAAACAGATTTGATGGTCTTTTATTCTCTCAAAGCACTCGGTCCTCTGCAAACGTTTTACTGACTAATACACACTCTCTAGTAACGTTAAAAACTAATATAACAATCAACAATATCTGGATTATAAAAAGCAAACAATTGAATATGAAATAGTAAAAAAAGCTTGAAATTAGCACTCGCAAAACTAAAATAGACGTCTAGAAGTAGATACACCTACTATTAATGAACCTATTCTATTGCTAGTGAATGAGCCCATTCACTATCCCAAATTAAAGCGGAGCTATCATGGCTAAACACCTGTTTACTTCTGAGTCAGTCTCAGAAGGTCATCCAGATAAAATTGCAGACCAAATTTCTGATGCAGTGCTTGATGCGATTATTGAACAAGATCCTAAAGCTCGCGTTGCTTGTGAAACCTATGTCAAAACAGGCATGGTGATGGTGGGTGGTGAAATCACAACCTCAGCATGGGTAGATATCGAAGAGCTAACTCGTCAAACCGTTCGTGAAATTGGCTACATCAACTCAGAAATGGGCTTTGATGCTGATTCTTGTGCCATTCTAAACACCATAGGTAAGCAGTCGCCAGATATTAACCAAGGTGTCGATAAGAGCGACCCTAAAGAGCAAGGCGCCGGTGACCAGGGTATCATGTTTGGTTACGCAACCAATGAAACCGATGTGTTAATGCCAGCTCCAATCACTTACTCTCATCTACTGGTTCAAAAGCAAGCCGAAGTACGTAAAAACGGCACCCTACCTTGGCTAAGACCTGATGCTAAATCTCAGGTTACGTTCCAGTATGATCAAGGCAAGATCGTAGGCATTGATGCAGTTGTACTTTCAACTCAACACAGTGAATCTATCTCAACACCTGATCTTCGTGAAGCGGTAATGGAAGAGATCATCAAACCTGTTCTTCCTTCTGAGTGGTTAAACAAAGATACCAATTACTTCATCAACCCAACAGGCCGCTTTGTTATCGGTGGACCTATGGGTGACTGTGGTCTAACGGGTCGTAAAATCATTGTAGATACTTATGGTGGTGCGGCTCGACATGGTGGCGGTGCATTCTCAGGAAAGGATCCATCTAAAGTAGACCGCAGTGCCGCTTACGCAGCACGTTATGTAGCAAAAAATATTGTTGCTGCTGGACTTGCAGAACGCTGTGAAATTCAGCTTTCTTACGCCATAGGCGTCGCCGATCCAACGTCTATTATGGTGGAAACATTCGGTACAGAAAAAGTGTCTAAGGAAGTCATTGTCGAAGCAGTTCGTCAACACTTTGATTTGCGCCCATACGGTCTTCAAGAGATGCTTAATCTTCTTCAACCAATTTATAAAAAGACTGCAGCCTACGGTCACTTTGGTCGTGAAGAATTCCCATGGGAAGCGACAGATAAAGCTGTGCTACTGCGTGAGTTTGCAGGCCTAAATTAATCTAATTTAAATTACCTATTAATAAAGGGCTTCTGGATATCCAGAAGCCCTTTGTCTTATGCCACAAAAAGCAATAAGCAAATTTGTAATTTTTTGTTAAGGGGTCAATAGTTAACAAAAGGTTAAGAAACGGATGGTGATTTCTTAATCTACAAGTTACAGATGCGCAGCTTAACCAGCGGTCGCAAAGCCGAGCATCGTGTTCCAACACGCCACTTTCAAAGAAAAGCGGCCTATGACTGAGAATCGATCAAGGAGGATATATGCCTCGTACGGTGAACCAACAAGAAGATATAGATCAAAAACATCAACCCGTGCCAGACAGTGAATATGCGCGCACAATCCCATGTAACGAGCTCAATGTATCGGCGCCTTTTCATTGGTTATCACTCGGTTTACAAGATTTTATACGTGTTCCTCTAATTAGCGGGTTTTATGGCTTATGTTTTATGGCCGCAGCAATAGGAATCGTATTACTTGTTCAGTGGCAAGGCACACATCTGGTTGTAATGCCAAGTTTAATTGTGTACGGATTGATAGGGCCCTTCCTTGCTTTAGGGCTTTATGATGCGGCTTGGGAACTAGAAAAAGGCCACAAACCAAAGCTGTTACACTCAATGAAAGCCATTGGACGTAACTCTTCGTCACAATGGGCGTTTGCTGTGTTGCTCGCAGTATGTATGATTTTCTGGATGCGGATTGCTGCTCTTCTTCATGCTCTTTATCCCTCAGTCCAAGGTGCTCCTATTACCGATTTTCTGCCTTTTCTGGTAATAGGGTCACTTGTCGGGTTTGTCTTAGCGGCCATCGTATTTAGTATTTCAGCCTTTTCCATTCCGCTGATGATGGAGCGCAGAGTCGATATGATGACGGCAGTATTTACCAGCTTTAACGCTGTCAAATCCAACATTCCAGCCATGATTGTCTGGGCTGGCATTATTTGTGGCGGGATTTTAATTGGGTTTGCGACTTACGGGATAGGCATGTTTTTCACTATACCCATTCTAGGTTACGGAACCTGGCATGCTTACCATGAGGCAATAAGGAAAAAGCACCATTAGTACTCTTGCTTGATTCGTTATACTATTCGCCCCATAACTTGGGGCGAATTTATTGGGAGTCTGTGTGGATAAAGAACTTTGCTATCGCGCACAACAAATTATGGCAAAGTATGTAGTCATAGCTAAACAGCACTTTCAGCACTCATTTGCCATGCCAACAATCAACTATCGACTCAAAGGTAAAGCAGCAGGAAAAGCCTACTTACAGCTCAATGAAATCCGTTTAAATCCCATTCTTTTCATAGAAAACCAACAAGCCTTCTTACAGGAAGTAATTCCACATGAAGTTGCTCATATTATTACTTATCAGGTATATGGCAGAGTAAAACCCCATGGAAAGGAGTGGCAGAGCATAATGACATCCGTATTTGGTATCAGCGCCAAAACTACTCACGATTTCGCTCTGGATTCAGTGCAAGGAAAAATCTATCAATACCAATGTGGATGTCGGCGCCACCCACTCACAATACGTCGCCATAATAAAATTCAGCGCAATCAAACTTCATATAGCTGCAAAGTCTGCCAACAAACATTGATTTACATGGGGTCATAATTACTTACAGCTAGTTATCTACTCGATGACGCTAAGCCCATCGCAAAGCCGATAAAAGTCCCACCGCTAACCTTGTTCATTCTCAGCTTATTTGTTTCCGTTGAAAGCTTATTTTTGGCCTTGTGCGCAATAAAAGAATAAGCACTGTGAATCAAAACTACGAGACCACTGAATGTCACCGACATTAAAAGCAACTGAATGGTGTGATCTTTTGATGCATCTATAAACTGTGGAAACACCGACATAAAAAATACGATAGCTTTAGGGTTTGAAATAGACACCAAGAATCCTTCGCAAAAGCACCGAGAATAAGAATGATGACTAGAGCCAAGTGTAACTTCAGATAAAGGCTTTGCACGCCACGTTTTCACACCTAAATATAATAAGTAAATCGCACCAAAAAACTTAATTAGGCTGAAAGCAAAAGCAGATTGAGTCAATATCACGCCCAAACTAGTCGCAGAGATAGCAGAAATAAAAAGAATAGCGGTCGCTATACCAAATATTCCACTTAGTGCTTTTTTACGACCTTTTTGTACCGAGTTATTAAGCGTAAGCATGACAGCTGGCCCAGGCAGAGATATAGTCGCTCCAGCCAGGCACACATAAAGAATATAACTTTCCATATATTTCTCATATCAGTTAGCAATAAATGCAACACCCGTAATCAGCATCACCTATTGCTTAAATCTACGTCTTATTTTTATGTAAAGTTATTGAAATTAATAGACTTGATATTTAAATATTTGAACTACCACTTAATCCATTGGTTTTGTCATGCTGGATTTAATGGCTAAAGGAAAGCCATGTTTTGGTATACTAGAGAATAAAACTATCCCTACGGCTCCTAATTTCAGCGCCCTCCCCCCTTGTTTTTTCCCCCTAACGCATCCATGTTAGGAGTTAAATTACTTCTTTTCCGGATATTTACCCTGATGCGAATCCCACGAATTTACCACCCTCAAGCAATCACTCAGCTCGGAAACCTAAACCTAAGCGAAGATGCAGCAGGCCATGTGGGAAGGGTTCTGCGCATGAAAACCGAACAGCAAGTGATACTCTTTGATGGACTAGGTGCAGAATATCCCGCTGTCATCACAGAAGTCACAAAAAAAGCCGTCCAAGTAGAGGTCACTGAGCGCATCGAGCGAAGCAGTGAATCTCCACTTAATCTTGATTTGGGGCAAGTGATATCGCGTGGTGATAAGATGGAATTCACCATCCAAAAGTCGGTTGAACTCGGCGTCAATACCATCACCCCACTAATATCGGAAAGATGCGGGGTAAAACTCGACCAAAAGCGCTTTGATAAAAAACTGTCTCAATGGCAGAAAGTTGCCATCAGTGCTTGTGAACAAAGTGGCAGAAATATCGTCCCTGAAATCCGCCCTGTCATGTCATTAGAGCAGTGGTGCACAGAAGAGTACGATGGTTTAAAACTCAATTTACACCCAAGAGCAAGGTATTCGATTAATACTCTACCGACACCCGTTGACAAAATACGTCTGCTTATTGGCCCAGAAGGAGGGCTGTCGAGTGAAGAAATCGAAAAAACAAGACATTATCAGTTTGAGGAGATCCTGCTAGGCCCACGAGTGCTGCGCACGGAAACGGCTGCTTTAACTGCTATAACAGCCCTACAAGTTCGCTTTGGTGATCTTGGCTAATGGAGAAAACAATGATCAAATTAGGCATAGTGATGGATCCAATAGAGGCCATCAACATCAAGAAAGACTCAAGTTTTGCCATGATGTTAGAAGCTCAGCGTCGTGGTTACGAGATCCACTACATTGAAATGGCTGATCTTCATCTTGATCAAGGTGTTGCAATTGCAGATACAAAAATCGTCAGTTTAAAAGAAGATCCAAATGATTGGTTTGAATTTAAATCTCAGCAAACTATTGAGCTAGGGAGTCTTGACGCAGTATTGATGCGTAAAGATCCTCCGTTTGACACAGAATACATCTACGCAACCTACATTTTGGAACGTGCAGAGCAACAAGGTAGCTTAATCGTTAATAAGCCTCAAAGCCTCCGTGATTGTAATGAAAAGTTATTTACCGCTTGGTTCCCTGAGCTGACACCGACAACAATTGTCACTCGTAAAGCGGATAAAATTAAGCAATTTCGTCAACAGCATGGAGATGTGATCCTCAAGCCATTAGATGGCATGGGAGGTGCATCTATTTTTCGTGTCAAAGCTGAAGACCCAAATGTGTCTGTGATCATTGAAACCTTGACTAATCATGGCCAGAACTATGCTATGGCGCAAACTTTTGTGCCAGACATCAGCAACGGTGACAAACGGATTCTGATTGTCGATGGTGAAGTTATGCCATATTGCCTCGCTCGTATTCCGGCAAAAGGAGAAACTCGCGGTAACCTTGCCGCAGGCGGAACAGGGGAAGCAAGGCCTCTTACTGATACAGATAAACAGATAGCTGCGGCTGTAGCGCCTACACTTAAAGAGAAAGGTTTGATATTTGTAGGTCTGGACGTCATTGGGGATAAGCTGACTGAGATAAATGTAACCAGCCCAACCTGTATTCGTGAAATAGAGGCTGAGTTTGATATCTCAATAACGGGCAAGCTAATGGATGCAATAGAGCGTCGTATCGGCAAGCAGTAACGGCCCAAGGATCATAGGTGCATAAGATGCACCCGAGTTTACGCTGGAGTAACTATGAATTTAACCAACCACTTTTTAGTTGCGATGCCAGGGATGAAAGATCCCTACTTCCAACGCAGTGTCATCTATGTGTGTGAGCACAATGATGACGGAGCTATGGGTTTAATGATTAATGCTCCTATCGACATCACAGTGGGTAAAATGCTCAAACAAGTTGATGTTGAGGCAGCGCAGCCTCAGCTCAAAACAGGTAGTCTAGAAAAACCGGTTCTCAATGGTGGGCCTGTATCTGGCGACCGAGGATTCATTCTCCACCAGCCAAAAGATCATTATGAATCCAGTATTCAAATGACTGACGCTATATCTGTAACTACATCTAAAGATATACTGGCAGTACTCGGCACAGAAGAAGAACCCACTGAATATATCGTAGCTTTGGGTTACTCGGGTTGGGAGCCTGGGCAACTGGAAGTCGAGCTTTCTGAAAACTCTTGGTTAACCATTGAAGCTGATCCTGATGTGATGTTTAACACCCCCATCAATGAACGCTGGCAAAAAGCCGTACAAATGCTCGGTATCGATGCCTCCCAACTATCCAGTGATATTGGTCACGCCTAACATTTTTATTTATTATTATGTCTAAAACAATTATGGCTTTTGACTTTGGCACCAAAAGCATTGGCAGTGCCATAGGCCAAGAAGTCACTGGTACAGCCTCACCTCTTAAGGCATTCAAAGCCAATGATGGTATTCCTAACTGGGATGACATCGAAAAGCAGATTAAAGAGTGGCAACCCAATTTATTAGTTGTCGGTTTACCAACAGATCTCCATGGTAAAGATCTTGAGAGTATTACACAAAGAGCACGAAAATTTGCCAAAAGGCTGCACGGTCGTTTTGGTTTGCCAGTGGAACTTCATGACGAACGGCTTTCAACCACAGAAGCCCGATCAGATCTCTTCAACAGAGGTGGCTACAAGGCGCTGAGTAAAGGTAATGTAGACTGTCAGTCTGCAGTCGTGATCCTTGAGAGTTGGTTTGAAGCCCAATATGATTAGCTGAAATATCGAGCTCGATTAATCCATATCGATTTTCACGTCGGATAAAGCACCACCACCAAAACTATCCCCTCGGTTTGTTTTGAGCATGATGCGCAAATCATTCGCTGAATCAGCACTGTGAAGCGCATCATCTTCTGTGATCTTATCATCAATGACCAATTGATACAGTGCCTGATCAAAGGTCTGCATCCCCGATTGTTGGGATTTAGCCATAGTCGCTTTAAGCTCATGAAGATCGCCGCGTCGGATCAGATCCGATACTCTTGGGCTATTTAGTAAGATTTCAAACACACCATGTCGACCATTGCCATTTTTATCACGCAGCAATTGCTGAGCGATCACCCCTCGTAAGTTCATCGACAAATCAAATAAAAACTGCTCTTTTTGCTCTTTAGGTACAAGGTGAAGAATACGTTCAAGCGCTTGATTGGCATTGTTTGCGTGTAACGTCGCCATACACAAATGACCCGTTTCAGCAAAACTCATCGCAAACTCCATCGTTTCTCGAGATCGTATTTCACCGATCAAAATCATATCTGGCGCTTGTCGCAAAGAGTTTTTTAAAGCCACTTCATAACTGTCGGTATCTAGACCAACTTCACGTTGAGTAACAATGCATTTATCGTGTTCATGTACAAACTCTATGGGATCTTCAACAGTAAGAATATGCCCACTTCGATGGCTGTTCCGATATCCCGTCATGGCCGCCATGGTGGTCGATTTACCAGAACCTGTCGCCCCCACCACTAAAACCAACCCACGTTTGGCAATCGACAAATCTCTTAGGGTTTCTGGGAGTTTCAATTGCTCAAAAGTCGGAATACTCGTTTCAATACGTCGAATGACAGCCCCAGGTAGCTCTCGTTGGAAAAATGCCGAGACCCTAAAACGGCCAAAATCTTTCACTACAGCAAAATTAGCTTCTCGGCTTTGGGCATATTCCTTTTGACGCTCTTCATCCATCATGCTGTGTAATAAAGTGAATACCGATTGAGATGATAAAGTGTCCCCAATGGGCTTCAATTCCCCGTTAACGCGATATAGAAGAGGTGCACCGACAGTGATATATAAATCCGATGCCTTTTCACTCAACATCCCTTGTAAGCAAGCATTGATATCCATTATGTCCTCTCTACATCATTCCAGATTCAGCTTCAATTTTCTTCGCTACTTCTTCAGCATCAACAAGTCCCTGAGCAATCAATTGTTTCGAATGCTGCTCCATCGTCTGCATACCATGCGCCGCACCGGTTTGAATCACAGATTGCATTTGAGCAACTTTATCTTCACGGATTAGGTTTCTGATCGCTGGCGTCGCCATCATAATCTCATGGCAAGCTACTCGGCCCCCGCCCACTTTCTTTAGTAGCTTCTGTGCAATGACAGCTCTGAGTGACTCTGAGAGCATTGATCGAACCATACCTTTATCACTACCTGGAAATACATCAATAATACGGTCAACGGTTTTCGCAGCTGAACTGGTATGTAAGGTACCAAACACAAGGTGTCCTGTTTCCGCTGCTGTAAGAGCAAGGCTTATGGTTTCTTGGTCTCTAAGCTCACCAACTAAAATAACATCAGGATCCTCACGTAAAGCACTGCGCAAAGCATTATTAAAGCTATGAGTGTCTTTATGCACTTCACGCTGGTTCAGCAAGCACTTGTTATTGGTATGTACAAATTCAATTGGATCTTCAATGGTCAAAATATGTTTGTTATGGTTGCGATTAATATAATCAACCATGGCAGCCAGTGTCGTGGATTTGCCTGATCCAGTTGGTCCTGTTACAAGGATCAAACCTTTTTCCATATTAGAAATACTTTCAAAGATCGCAGGCGCTTCCAATTGTTCTAAGGTGGGGATCACAGTAGGTATAGTCCGAAATACAGCAGAGCATCCTCGCGATTGGTTAAACGCATTAACACGAAAACGACCAACATCTGGAAGTTCAAATGAAAAATCAACTTCTAAATGTTCCTCAAATTCGCTACGCTGGGAGTCACTCATAATATCTGAGATTAACCGATGAACCTCAGAATGACTCAGTGCTGGTACTCCAAGCTTTCTGACTTCTCCATCAATACGTATCATTGGGGATACACCTGCAGAAAGATGTAGATCTGACGCGTTATGCTTTACACTAAAGTCCAGTAATTCAGCAATATCCATTTCAACCCCTTACTAAAGTTAGCTATGAGTAGTATTGAACAAAATATTGAACAAATAAGCTCACAAATGAGAATGGCACAACAAAAGTGTGGACGCCCTACGGGCTCTGTGCAACTTCTGGCGGTCAGTAAAACGAAAACCACACAAGCGATTCTCGAAGCAGCTGTCGCTGGCCAAGTCGCCTTTGGGGAGAATTATGTTCAGGAAGGTGTTGATAAAATTGATTATTTTTCTAACAACCATCCAGATTTAGCTCTAGAGTGGCACTTTATTGGACCGATACAGTCCAATAAAACTCGCCTTGTCGCGGAAAGCTTTGCATGGGTACATACCATAGATAGAGCGAAAATAGCCCAGCGGCTAAACGATCAACGTCCACAAGGCATGCCGCCCCTGCAAGTGCTTATCCAAGTCAATACCAGTAGTGAAGATTCAAAATCAGGAGCTAGTGAAGAGCAAGAAATCTTTGAGCTCGCGGAGTTGATTTCTTCACTACCAAACCTCACTTTAAGAGGGTTGATGTCAATTCCTGCCAATGTTGCTAGTTATGACTTACAATTGGCTGCATTTACTCACTTGGCAGAACTCAAAGAGGCTCTTGCCAAGCGCTTTCCAAATCTGCCCATAGATACGCTATCTATGGGGATGAGTGGAGATATGGAGGCCGCGATTGAAGCGGGTAGCACTATGGTACGCATCGGGACGGCGATTTTTGGGGCTCGTGATTACAAAAGTAAGCCTCAAACCAAATAGAAAGAGTAACAATGGAACATAAAAACATCGCCTTTATTGGCGCGGGTAATATGGTGAAGGCTATCGTCTCTGGTTTAGTCGCGGGGGGCTACCCGGCCTCTTGCATCACAGCAACGGCACCTTCAGAAACAAGACGTAGACCACTAGAACAAGCGTTTTCGATTAACACCACCAGTGACAATATTGCCGCCGCAGAGCAAGCCGATGTCGTCGTATTATCCGTCAAGCCGCAGATGATGCAGGACGTGTGCGCTGACCTGCAATCGATAGACTGGTCAAACAAACTTGTTATCTCAATTGCCGCTGGCATTAATTGTCAGCGTTTATGTGAAATGCTCGATCACGACTTAAACATTGTTCGCGTCATGCCAAATACGCCTTCACAGCTTGGTCTGGGCATGAGCGGCATGTTTGCACCAACGCAAATCAGTGAATCGGATAAAGCTTTTGCTAACACTTTGATGAGCGCGGTAGGCAAAACTTGCTGGGTACAAAAAGAGAGCGGTATCAACAACGTTATTGCAGCAGCTGGAAGTGCGCCTGCCTACTTCTTTTTGTTCTTAGAGGCCATGCAAGCTGAAGCTATTGCGCAAGGTTTTGATAAACACACCGCGCGAGAGCTGGTTCAGCAATCTGCTTTAGGCGCCGCGCACATGGTCGTTGCCAACCCAGATATAGAGTTATCGACGCTACGAGAGCAAGTAACGTCAAAAGGTGGAACGACAGCAGAAGCATTGCGCACATTTAATCAACACCAACTTTCGGATATAGTGTCAAAAGCGATGCAGGCTGCCGTTGCACGTGCCGAAGAAATGGAACAAGAGTTTTAAATCTTCTGAGCCTTGAGCTCTATGAAATTAAGGGTAATCTATGAATTCAATGAGTTTTCTAATTTCCACCCTGTTTGATCTCTACATTATGGTAGTGATCTTACGTATTTGGTTGCAGGCTGCACGCGCAGATTTCTACAACCCGTTTTCACAATTTATTGTTAAAGCGACTCAACCTGTGGTTGCACCACTTCGCCGAGTCATACCTTCGGTGGGTAGTATCGATCTTGCTACCGTGTTCTTTGCTTATGTACTGTGCATTCTGAAGTTTGTGGCGATCATATTTATCGCCTCCAGCGGCTCAGTATCATTTAGTGCCGATTTCTTCTACCTAGGACTGCTTTCTCTTATAAAAGCTGCGGGTGGATTATTATTCTGGGTACTTCTCATTCGTGCAATTTTAAGTTGGGTCAGTCAAGGTCGCAGCCCAATTGAGTATGTATTCCATCAATTAACTGAACCTATGCTTGCGCCAATTAGACGCATCATCCCAGCCATGGGTGGATTTGATTTAAGTGTATTAGTCCTTTTCATTGGCTTGCAGTTCGCTAACTTCTTAATGGGCGATCTTATTGGATCAATTTGGTACCAACTGTAACCAACACATACCCCAAACAGTTAGATAAAAGTCATCGCAAGATGGCTTTTTCTTTATTGACCTAGCGTATTTGTAAAGCCGTATATTATGGATGAGAAGCTTTGTTCACCAGTGTATCATCGGACAGAAGTGTCGCCGCTATCGATATAAATTAGTTATTTAGGAAGAAAAAATGAAAACATGGATCACTCTAACACTCGCGAGTTTATTTGCTCTGCCAAGCTTTGCTGGACAATTTAAAAACATCAAAGAAATTGAAGTCCATTACTCAGCCTTCAACTCAACTTTCCTTACTCCACAAGTTGCCAGCAGCTACCAACTTAAGCGTAATGGTTACTCTGGCGTTCTAAACATCAGTGTTTTAGATACTTACCAAGCAGGAAAGCCTGCGATAACTGCCACAGTGAAAGGACAGGCGAAAAATCTGATTGGTCAAATCAAACCTCTTGAATTCACCCAAGTAAAAGAAGGCAGTGCCATATACTATTTGGCCGAGTTTTCTATTTCTGACCAAGAGAATCTAACTTTCGATATTGACATCAATGCTGGTAATAAAGGCACTGGAAGGTTAAAGTTCTCCCAAAAATTTTATGTAGAAGAATAAGCATAAGGGCTACTTCCAAGGCAAAACCATGAATAAAAATAAAATTGTCCTCGCCACTGGTAATCAAGGTAAAGTTCGGGAGATGGCTGACCTCATCGCTGATTTTGGGTTCGATGTGGTCGCTCAAAGCGAATTTGAGGTTTCAGAAGTCGCTGAAACGGGAACAACATTTATAGAAAACGCCATCATTAAAGCTCGACATGCCGCCAAAGAAACAGGGCTGCCCGCGATCGCTGATGATTCTGGGTTAGAAGTCGATTTTCTCAATGGTGCTCCTGGCGTTTACTCTGCTCGCTATGCAGGTGAAGAGGCTACAGATAGACAAAATATCGATAAGTTACTTGCCGCTATGCAGAATGTCCCTGAGAGCCAGAGAAGCGCTCGTTTTCACTGCGTTCTAGTGTTGATGCGCCATGAACTCGACCCAACTCCAATTATTTGTCACGGCACATGGGAAGGCAAAATTCTTACTAGGACTCATGGTCAAAATGGTTTTGGCTACGATCCTGTATTCTTTGTTCCAGAAGAAAACTGCGCTTCAGCAGAACTTGAACCACAGCGCAAGAAACAGCTTTCACATCGTGGTAAAGCTCTACAAAAGCTTTTTAGTCAATTATCTGCGCAGCCTTTGTAGTCTTGCCTGAGATGAGTCAATTAATACCTCCAGCATTAAGCCTTTATGTACACATACCATGGTGTGTACAAAAGTGCCCCTACTGCGATTTTAACTCTCACGCACTAAAAGCGGATATCCCAGAGCAAGATTATATTGCTGCACTGCTGCAAGATCTCGACACAGACATAGAACGTTATCAAATAAGCTCGAACCCGAGACAACTGCACTCTATTTTTATCGGTGGTGGCACCCCTAGCCTATTTTCTGCAAAAGGAATCGCCGAACTACTTCAAGGCATAGAAACAAGAATTCCATTTAAATCTGGTATTGAGATAACCATGGAAGCCAATCCGGGCACGATAGAAGCTGAGCGCTTTTTAGGATACCAAAAAGCAGGCATCACGCGCATATCTGTTGGCGTGCAGAGCTTTGAGCAGTCCAAACTCACCAAACTTGGTCGTATTCATGGTCAAGACGAAGCCGTAAATGCGGCCAAACTGGCTCATAAAATAGGCTTACACAGCTTTAATCTCGACTTAATGCATGGTCTACCGGATCAGTCACTTGACCAAGCCTTAAATGACCTAGAAAAAGCGATTAAACTCTCACCGCCTCATTTGTCTTGGTATCAATTGACGATTGAACCCAACACACTATTTCATTACAAGCGCCCAACCTTACCTGACGACGATGCCTTGTGGGATATTTTCGAACAAGGACACCAAAAGCTTACCGAGGCTGGCTACGTGCAGTATGAAATCTCTGGTTACAGTAAGCCTGATCATCAATGCCAGCATAACCTTAATTATTGGCGCTTTGGCGATTACTTAGGTATTGGTTGCGGGGCTCATGGTAAGCTTAGTTTTGCTGATGGACGAATCATTCGCACGACTAAAATCAAGCATCCCAAGGGCTACCTCGCCGCCTACGATAATATGGTTAAGCCCTACCTCTACAATGAGGAAAACGTGGCACTAGACGATCGCCCATTTGAGTTTTTTATGAACCGCTTCCGCCTTCTCGAAGCTTGCCCTAAGCAAGATTTTCTTAACACGACAGGCCTTAGCTTTGAAGCGATCAGAAAGCCCATGGATTGGGCTATCAGTATGAACTACATCAGCGAAAGCGAGACACACTGGCAAGTCACAGAAAAAGGCAAACTCTTTCTTAATGACTTGCTAGAAGCGTTTATGGTGGATGGTGAGTAATTCGTTGCAAAGTACAATGCCATTTGACTTACTTATACTAGGCCAAGACTCATTGTACTTTTCACTAACCCTCAAACAGCAATAACTAATCACTTTATTTTTACCAGGCTTTATTTGTTGGGTAATAATCACAAAATAACTTTATTTTCCATAAATTACTTTTACTTAGGAACTTTAGCTTCAAAAGATAATCATAATTATATAAGCCATACTATCTATTTACTAAAAAGTTAATTACCTATAATTTTCGTTGTTATTGCTAAGATATATCTAGCTAAAAGAGTGGGTTTTAGATGTGTAGAATATCAAGAAAGATATTTATTATGATATTTGTTACTATGATATCTCTTTTCTCTGTAACTGCCAAAAATCTTATTGATAGTTTAAACATATCACACCATATACACCTTGAAACTTCCAATACCGATTTTGAAACTAGCAATACGGGAAGCAGCCATGACGATGAACAATGTAGCCTCCATCATTGTCACTCCAACCAACACTTAACCACAAACTCTTTTTTAATTTCAGATAATTCTAAGTCGATACTATTTGTATTAAACAATTTAATATCTTACACATCACCACTTTATTCTTTTTTAAGACCACCAATTTCCTTTTAACTCAATAAATAGAATTTAATTTATACATATACGATTTTTCGTAGACATAATTACAGTTAAAGGAAATATTCATGTTAGATTTAAACTCATACTTCATATATAGAATTGATGGGAAATGGAATAATAAGCATCATCAAGTTACAGGAATACTATATCATCACGACTATAATTCAGAGTTTACCAAACCCATTATTCCTCATGAAAAAACTAATCCCACCAGAGTAAAAGCGCTAGAAAGCTTATCGCTAAGCAATTACCCACCTAGCTTTTGGATTACTGACAGCAATGACTTCCCACTCGGTATGATTAACCAATGGTTTGATCAAGCAGACAACAAGTTTGTTATCCCTACCAATGATGGAATGCTACATACCATATCTAGACTAGAAAAATGTTATCAAAGTGATTGGATAAAAAGAGCCTTAGAAAAGTTGCCAAGCTTTTTAATTGCAGATGGTCATCATCGTTATGAAGTAATTAGGAGAAATCATACACAGGTAAGCCTTCCTGTATTTTTAATTTCAGCATCTCAAGCCTCTTTTGAGTTTAACGAAATATACTGTCAACTAAGAAGCAAGTCAGATATTGATAATGCGATTAACAATACAGTTAAAAGCTGGCTAACTCCTTGCAGATTAGATGATGCTGACTTTCATATTTACTTCAATGAAAAACAATGGGGGTACAAACATAAAGAAACATACAAAAAAAACATTAATGACTTCACTTTGATCTATGAAAAATTACAAAAAGTCAGTGAAGTAGCATCGATAAAAACATCTCCAGAAGCTCCTAAAGGACTTAAAGATTGTCTTTTAATCAAAGTTATACATTCTGAGGTCTCTGATGTTATTGGCCAAGGGTTATTGGGAAGAAAAATGCCAATCAAGTCGACCTGCTTTAGGCACAAACCTGATGAAAAAATTCTACACCACATCACCTCTGCCTATTCACATAACCTGGCATCAGAAGGAGCTTCACTATGAATATGACAACAACAATCTCAAAAGAAAAATATACTCATCAGCTTGTGGCTAACTCTATATCAGAGGCCGTTGGCAACGTTCCTTTTATAAAATTAAATAGAGTTCATACATTGTGTCAAAGTAATGACTTCTACATAAAAATGGACTCGTGCAACCCTACAGGGAGTATTAAAGATAAAAATGCCGCTTTTCTTATCGATCAAGCCGAGAAAAAGGGTCTTTTAAAACAAGGCGGTACCATTATCGAATCCAGCTCCGGAAACTTCGGGATGTCACTGGCAAGTATTGGCGCTTCTAAAGGCTATCACGTCATCATAGTCATTGATGCTAAAACACCTCCCCCCGTCATCAAGATGCTAAATGCCTATGGTGCAAAACTTGAAGAGGTGCCACTAAGCTTGGCAGATAGCGCAGGTTCGATGCAAAAAGCACGTATGGCTCATGCGAAAAAGCTAGCTGACAAAATACCAAACTCATTTTACCCATGTCAGCACCTTAATCCTGATAACCCTCTTGCGCACTACTATTACACTGCGTTTGAGATTGCCAGTGCTTTCCCCGATCTACCCGATGCAATAGTCATTGGCATTAGCACAGCAGGACAATTATCAGGTGTCGCTCGATATTTTCGAAGGCATAGTCCAAGGACCAAAATCGTCGCAGTGGATGTCGCTGGCTCTGGGATCTTCGGCAGACCACGCCATCCTTATAAAATGACAGGACTTGGCCTGTCTTTTGTTCCCCCAGCATTTAAGTCTAGTGACATTGACTACGCCTACAATGTTACCGATAACATGGCATTTTCGATGTGTCATCAAATGGGCAAAAAAGAAGGCTTATTACTGGGAGCTTCGACGGGTGCAATAATTAGTGCAGGGCTTGCTTATGCTATGCAGCAAAACGTGAAGCAAAAAAAAATTGTGCTGATCAATCCAGACAGAGCCGACCGCTACTTAGATACTGTCTACAACCCCGACTGGCTAGCCCACTCAAAAGTCTCTTTATACAACGACCGACAACTGGATACCCATATTAAACAGTTAGATCCAGTATATGAGTCACGTATCCATGGGGAGGGGTTAATTGATGCAATCTCGTAATCGTCGTTATTTTAGAGAGTTAGTGCCCATGTCCTTAAGTGATATGGTGATGGCCCTTGGCGATCCCATTATCATTTTTGTCTTGGCCTCTTTACCAAATAGTACATTAAACCTTGCTGCTTTTGCGTTAGGTAAAGCCATTGCGGTGTTTTTTGAAAGCCCCATTATCTCTGTTTTACCTGTGTCTAATATGATGTCAGGCTCAAAGAAAAGCAGCGAAGTGTTATTTCGTTTCGTGATAGCACTCGGGGCAATACTAACGCTTAGTATGTCTATAGTCGGATTGTTGCCCGAAAGTAGTGAGCTAATTTCAGTGCAATCTGAAGTTTGGCAGCAAGCATCCTTGATGGTGCTATTGCTCTGCCCTTGGCCGCTAATGATAGCAATAAGACGTTATTGGCAAGGTCAAATTATACATGCAGGATACTCGAAAGACATTGCCAAGGGCGCGGTTTTAAGATGTTTGGTGTTAATCACTATCGCCTTTTCCCTATCAATAGCAACTAATTCAGGGGTACTTATCACTGCAGGGGCATTATTAAGTGGCGTACTCGCTGAGCTTGTTTATGTCCGTTACCGGCTCAGTCAAATCCATGTCAATGACACACAAACACAGCACGTACTGCCGACGAATATGATGTCTATGGGGCGCTATTACTGGCCATTAGCCCAATCAATGATTTCATTGTGGGGGGCTAGGCTCATGCTGCCCATTTTGATTGCATTCATCGGCGAGTTACAACTCGCTGCATGGGCTGCAGCATGGGTGTTAGTGATAAGTGTGAGTAATGGTGTACGTATGTTACAGCAAGTTGTTATTCGTCATCTGCAAAACACTTCAGGTAAGGCTTATGAAATAGAGAGAACGCACTTGCGCAAGTTTGCTTTACTGGTCGGTATTGGGTTTAGTCTAATTCTTGGCGTGATTGTCTACACACCGCTAAGCAGTCCATTACTCTCAATCTATGTCAGTGGCGATAGCTTGCTTACTAATACTATGCGTCCTGTGCTTTCAGTACTGTTTGTTTTGCCACTACTTATGGCCATTCAGCATTACTTTATGGGGTTGCTCATGTTAAAAAATGCTACTCAAGCAATAGGTAAGGCTGCATTAGCTGCCAATCTGTATATGGTGGCCGGAGTCGCCCTAGTGGCATGGGTTAACTTACCCTTATATATGGTTGCGGTGCAAATACTCCTAGCTATGATGCTTGAAATAGCCTTACTTGGAAGCGCGATAAAAGCTCGCAACTTGGAGGCAATACAACCTAAAGCCTAGCTATACCACTAAATACAAACATCCCGCGTTATCGCGGGATGTTTGATTTCATTTAGTCACGACGTTGAACACTAAAAGATCGAACGTCCAATACGCTCTGACAATAGCTCTAATGCCCTTGTACCAGCCAAAGAGTTTCCTGAAGGGTCAAGCTCTGGTGACCAAACCGCAATGGTCATTTCTCCAGGCACTATGGCAATGATACCGCCACCAACACCAGACTTGCCCGGCATTCCTACCCGATAAGCAAACTCACCCGCACCATCATATAAACCACAGGTTGCCAATAATGCATTCAATTGTTTGGTTTGAGTTGGGGTCACGACAGGTTTGCCAGTCTGAACAGACGTCCCTTTATTGGCCAGATAACTAAAGGTCTTTGCCAAATCAACACAGCTCATTTTCAATGCACATGCATGAAAGTAGTTATTCAATACGGGAATAACATCATTGTCAAAATTGCCAAATGAGCGCATCAAATAGGCAATCGCAGCGTTACGATCACTGTGCATCATTTCTGATGCCGCTACGACTTTGTCGTAACAAATATGAGTGTCACCTGAAAGTTGGCGAACAAATTCAAGCAGCCTTTGACGAGGTGCAGATAGGCGGCTTTGCAACATATCTGCGACAACAATCGCCCCTGCATTAATAAAAGGATTGCGTGGAATGCCTTGTTCCATTTCGAGCTGAATAAGAGAGTTGAACGCCTGTCCTGAAGGTTCTTTACCTACTCGGGCCCAGATTTCTTCTGGCGTATAGATATCCATGGCTAAGGTTAAACTTAACGCTTTTGAAATGGATTGGATGGAAAAGGCTTCGTCTGCATCACCAGCTTTAATCACCTTTCCTTGATTGGTAAAAACAGCAATCGCCAGTTTTTTCGCAGGAACGTTTGCTAAAGCAGGAATATAATCAGCCACTTTCCCTTGTCCGATCAATGGCCGAACTTCTTGTAAAATATCGGCTAATATCTCTTTTGTTGGTTTCATTGCTTACCTATTTTGTAAAGGCTTATTATTTTTCTTGTAGGGTAAAAAAAGCCAACACTTGATGCTGGCTTCCTCATTCACATTAATATGCGGGCGACTTAGCTAACACGTCTAAATTTAATATCCCAAACACCATGTCCAAGGCGATGACCACGAGCTTCAAACTTGGTCAAAGGACGATCTTCAGGGCGAGGAACAAAGTCACCATCCTGAGCGATATTCTCATATCCTGGCGCTTGATTCATCACTTCAATCATATGCTGGGCATAGTTTTCCCAATCTGTTGCCATATGAAAGACGCCCTCTCCGATGGTCAATTTCTGACGGACCATCTCAGCAAAGTCTAGTTGAACAATACGACGCTTGTGATGGCGTTTCTTATGCCAAGGGTCAGGGAAGAACAGCTGCAAGGTTGCAAGACTGCCATCTGGAATCATATTTGCAAATACTTCCACCGCATCATGACACATGACTCTAAGATTTGTCAGACCAGCGTCACGAGCATCGGAAAGGCAGGCACCAACACCTGGACTATGAACCTCAATGCCCAAGAAGTTCTTCTCGGGTGCATTTTTTGCCATTTCAACCAAAGACGCACCCATACCAAAGCCAATTTCAAGCACGACTGGGTTATCGTTACCAAACACTTCTTTCCAATTAAGAAGTTCTGGCTGATAGTCGATCCCCATCGTCGGCCAGCATTCATTCATTGCGTTTTCTTGACCTTTGGTTAACCGACCTTCACGGCGTACAAAACTGCGTACTTTCCGTATCAGCTTACCGTCTTGATTGTATTCGTTAGTGGTCACTTCACTCATGATTTTGCCTGTTTAAAAATTGCTCTCGACTTTAGGGGATTGTGATTATCCAAAGAATCAGCACTGGTGCAAGTTTTTTAATGTATTTGACATAGAATAAACCCTTACTCTTTATCGGTTGAACTTTACCCATATTCTGTGATGCAATTTTATCTAACTACACAATAATATTGAGCAAGTCGTGACCCCTTTTGCCAGCGCCATTCTGACATGGTATGAAAGCTATGGAAGAAAAAACCTTCCATGGCAACAAAATAAAACTGCTTATAGCGTATGGTTATCCGAAATTATGCTTCAGCAAACACAGGTAACTACAGTAATTCCCTACTATCAACGCTTTTTAGAGCGATTCCCAACCGTCTTAGATCTGGCCAATGCGAATCAAGATGAGGTCCTGCACCTTTGGACAGGCTTAGGTTACTATGCAAGAGCGAGAAACTTACACAAAGCCGCCCAAATGGTTGCAAATCAGTATCAAGGCGAGTTTCCGCTGAACATTGATGAAATGAATGCACTGCCTGGTATTGGCCGTTCAACAGCAGCTGCCATTCTCTCCTCTGTGTACAAACAGCCTCATGCAATTTTAGATGGAAATGTGAAACGCACTTTGGCACGCTGCTTTGCAGTCGAAGGCTGGCCGGGTCAAAAGAAGGTTGAAAACCAATTGTGGCAGCATGCACAAACACATACGCCAAACCAAGATACAGATAAATACAATCAGGCGATGATGGATATGGGTGCTATGGTGTGTACACGAAGCAAACCCAAATGCACCCTTTGCCCAGTTTCTTCATTTTGTGTTGCACACAAGCAAGGTAACCCTCTTGATTATCCGGGTAAAAAGCCTAAAAAAGATAAGCCCATCAAAGCAACTTGGTTTGCAATTATCCACTATCAAGGCCATGTCTGGCTTGAACAACGCCCACAATCTGGAATATGGGGAGGACTATTCTGTTTTCCAGAAAGCCCTAACCGAGAGCTCGATAACACTCTAGATCAGCGCCAGATTAAAGAAAACACGGTTGAATACCGTCAGCATTTGATCGCTTTTCGCCATACCTTTAGTCACTACCATCTCGATATTACACCCATTTTGGTGGACCTATCCAGGCAACCTGATATCGTTATGGAAGGAAACAAAGGTCTTTGGTATAACTTATCACAACCGGAAGAGGTAGGCTTAGCTGCGCCAGTGAAACAATTATTGGATAGCTTACCTGCAGAACTTCACAACTAAACCACTCGAAGGAGCCACTATGAGCCGCACCGTTTTTTGTGCTCGACTACAAAAAGACGCTGAAGGATTAGATTTTCAGCTATACCCAGGAGAACTTGGCAAACGGATTTTTGATAACATTTCCAAGCAAGCTTGGGCTGAGTGGCAACACAAACAAACCATGCTTATCAACGAGAAAAAGCTCAACATGATGGATGCTGAGCACAGAAAACTGATAGAAACGGAAATGGTCAACTTCTTGTTTGAAGGCAAAGATGTTCATATTGAAGGCTATACTCCACCAAGTGAGTAGGCAATAAGCCTTAGAATTAAACATAGCGATATGGCATCAAAACTCATACTTGATGCCATTTTTTTAGGATATATATGAATAAGTTAGCTTATTTTTTGTTGGCCATAGTTCTTACTGGGTGCAGCCGTGAATTTATTGAGAGCATCTATGACGTAAACTATGAACCGACGAATCGCTTTGCAAAGCACCTAGCTGAATTACCGGGGCAATTTCAAAAAGATACCGCAGCGCTGGATGCATTGATCGACAGCTTTTCCGGCAATATCGAAAAACGTTGGGGTCGAAAAGAAATTAAATTTGCTGGCAAAAGTAACTACGTAAAATATATAGACAACTATCTCAGCCGCTCTGAAGTTAACTTCAGCAAAGGCACGATTATCATTGAGACAGTTTCGCCAACGGATCCTAAAGGCCACCTCAAAAACGCCATTATCACTACCTTACTCACTCCAGACGATCCCGCGAACGTCGATTTATTCTCCTCTAAAAACATCAAACTAGAGGGAGAGCCGTTTTTATACAAACAGGTTGTCGATCAGGATAGTAAACCCATTCAATGGTCATGGCGAGCAAACCGTTTTGCAGACTATTTGATTGCCAATAAACTCAAAATCAAAGATGTCGACTTTAAAAAAGCTTACTACGTTGAAATACCTATGGTTGAGGAGCAAGTCGAAATCCGCAGCTATAAGTATGCTGATATTGTCCAGCGAGCATCGCGCCGCTATGGTATTCCTGAGGACTTGATTTATGCCATTATTAAAACCGAAAGCAGCTTTAACCCGTATGCAGTCAGTTGGGCCAATGCTTATGGATTAATGCAAGTGGTGCCTAAAACAGCTGGACGTGATGTGTTCAAATTAGTCAAGAAGACATCAGGTCAACCCTCTCCTGAATACCTGTTTAATCCGGAAAATAACATTGATACAGGTACCGCCTACTTCTACATCTTGAAAAACCGCTACCTTAAGGATGTACAACATCCAACCTCGTTAGAATACAGCATGATTTCAGCTTATAACGGTGGCACGGGAGGAGTATTAAACACATTTAATCGCGGCGATAGAAAACGGGCGATGCGTGATCTTAACTCGCTGCAGCCCAATCAAGTTTATTGGGCGTTAACTAAAAAACACCCCAACGCGGAAGCGCGTCGTTACCTTGAAAAAGTTACAAAATTTAAAAAGGATTTTAACGCAGGCAAATCATAACGACACAAAGTGTCTAAATTATCGGCATTCGACTCGTTTTTTACATTTTTTTCTAAAAACAAGTTGACGACACGAGTGAAAATCCGTTTAATAGCGCTCCGTTGCCCGGATAGCTCAGTCGGTAGAGCAGAGGATTGAAAATCCTCGTGTCGGTGGTTCGATTCCGCCTCCGGGCACCACAATTTATTTATTGTTGGTGGATTGAAAATCCTCGTGTCGGTGGTTCGATTCCGCCTCGAGGCACCATTATTTGGTGCTTTACCTTATAGGTAATACAAATAATTCCCCCTTAGTTCAGTTGGTAGAACGGCGGACTGTTAATCCGTATGTCGCAGGTTCGAGTCCCGCAGGGGGAGCCACTTTTAAAAAGCCTCATCATTTGATGAGGCTTTTTTGCATCTAAAGCATTAACACTCAATACCTTAAACACATGGGTTGTCAAACGAACCAGCTTTGGCAATAGTTTGCTATCACAAGCCAAAGAAATCTGAGTTCAATACAGGTTATATCGCGATATTGCTCCAACATTTTCTATGCTTTGAAAGTCAACTTTTAATACAGGCTATACACTTTTCCCACTAAATGAGTAAAAACAGCCCACTAAGTATAGAAAATCAGCAAACAATATTTTTTTTGCAATTTAATATTGACCTCAAAGACGAAAAACCGTTTAATACAACTCGTTGCCCGGATAGCTCAGTCGGTAGAGCAGAGGATTGAAAATCCTCGTGTCGGTGGTTCGATTCCGCCTCCGGGCACCACAATTTATTTATTGTTGGT
>NZ_JAKRGI010000036.1:0-19383 GCF_022347625.1 Vibrio sp. Of14-4
GTCTTTCGCTTCACCGCCGTACACTTTAGATAGAGTAGTACAGATTGCAGCAGTTAGAGTTGTTTTACCGTGGTCAACGTGGCCGATAGTACCAACGTTAACGTGCGGTTTAGTACGTTCAAATTTTTCTTTAGACACGATCGTGTTCCTTCCTAGTTATGATTCGCCGCGAACGTTATTGATCACGACGCGCCAGAATTTGCTATTTTATGCGCCAACGTCCGTCAGCGCAATATTTGGACGTATTGATCTTCAAAAAAGTCTTGCTATTTTTAAAGGTTAATACGTTTTTATTAGTAACCACGCTCTGCAATGATTGCTTGGGCAAAGTTTTTCGGCACTTCTGCGTACTCATTGAACTCCATCGAGTAAGATGCTCGACCTTGAGTTGCAGAACGCAAGTCTGTTGCGTAGCCAAACATTTCAGACAGAGGTACTTGAGCGCGAATGATCTTAATACCCGCCACGCCTTCGTCCATACCTTCAATCATGCCGCGGCGACGGTTTAAGTCACCAACAACATCACCCATCCAATCTTCAGGAGTAGTTACTTCGACATTCATCATTGGCTCTAGAAGTACAGGTTGTGCTTCTAATGAACCCTTCTTAAATGCCATTGAGCCGGCGATCTTAAACGCCATCTCGTTAGAGTCAACATCATGGTAAGAACCATCAAACAGGGTTGCTTTTATGTCTAGCACTGGGTAACCAGCCAGAACACCACTGTTCATTTGTTCTTCGATACCTTTCGCTACCGAACTGATGTATTCCTTAGGAACCACACCACCCACAATTTCGTCAACAAAGACAAAACCTTCGCCAGGTTCAGATGGCTCCAGTTTGATCCATACGTGACCATACTGACCACGACCACCAGATTGACGTACAAATTTACCTTCCACTTCCGCACTACCACGGATAGTTTCTCGATAAGCCACCTGGGGTTTACCAACATTACAGTCAACGCTGAATTCACGTTTCATGCGGTCAACAATGATATCAAGATGAAGTTCACCCATCCCAGAGATCAGTGTTTGACCTGTTTCATCGTCCGTTTCAACTCTGAAAGATGGATCTTCCGCAGCAAGTTTACCAAGTGCGATACCCATTTTTTCTTGGTCGGCGACAGAGCGAGGCTCGACCGCAATTTGAATAACCGGATCGGGGAACTCCATACGTTCCAAAATCACCTTATGGTTTTGATCACATAAGGTATCACCCGTCGTCACATCTTTCAGGCCAATTGCCGCAGCAATATCACCAGCACGAACTTCTTTAATCTCATCACGCTTATTAGAATGCATTTGTACAATTCGGCCAAAACGCTCTTTCTTTTGCTTAACCGAGTTGTAAACTGCATCACCAGAGTTAACCACGCCTGAGTAAACACGCATGAAAGTTAACGTACCGACAAATGGGTCCGTTGCGATTTTAAACGCTAGTGCTGCAAAAGGTTCGTTGTCGTCTGCATGACGCTCAACTTCGTTGTCTTTTTCATCAACACCTTTGATAGCTGGTACGTCAATTGGAGACGGTAGATATTCAACAACCGCGTCCAATACCGCCTGTACACCTTTGTTTTTAAATGCGCTGCCACATGTAGCCAGAACAATTTCATTGTTAAGTGTACGTGTGCGTAATGCCTGCTTTATCTCAGCTTCAGACAACTCACCTTCTTCAAGGTATTTATCCATTAGCTCTTCACTTGCTTCTGCCGCTGACTCAACAAGATTGTTGCGCCACTCTTCTGCAAGTTCAGTCATATCTGCAGGAATGTCTTCATAGGTGAAAGTGGTACCTTGATCTTCGGCATTCCAGTTGATCATTTTCATTTTGATCAGGTCAATGACGCCCTTGAAGTCGTCTTCCGCCCCAACGTTGAGTTGAATTGGAACAGGGTTAGCACCAAGGCGGTTTTTGATTTGATCTACAACACGCAGAAAATCAGCACCCGCACGATCCATCTTATTGACGAAAACCATACGAGGAACATGATACTTATCAGCCTGACGCCAAACGGTCTCTGACTGAGGTTCTACACCTGACGAACCACAAAATACAACAACAGCGCCATCAAGCACACGTAAAGAACGCTCAACTTCGATGGTAAAATCAACGTGTCCGGGAGTATCTATGATATTGATACGGTGATCTTGGAATTGCGCTTCCATACCACGCCAAAAAGTGGTGGTTGCTGCAGAAGTGATTGTGATACCACGCTCTTGTTCTTGTTCCATCCAGTCCATGGTGGCAGCACCATCGTGAACTTCACCAATTTTGTGAGATAGGCCAGTATAGAAAAGAATACGTTCACTTGTAGTGGTTTTACCCGCATCTACGTGGGCAACGATGCCAATATTTCGGTAGCGCTCAATAGGTGTTTTACGAGCCACGGTTGAATCCTCTTGAATTAGGGACTATTGCTATTGCTAGTCTCGCCTTACTTAAATGACACTATGTCAGTTTTCAGCGCCCTAGATATAGCAATAGTTCCTAAGCTTACGCATAGGAACTAGAGTAGTACCGCGAGGAGTCTCGCGGCACTGAAAGGTATTACCAGCGGTAATGAGCAAACGCTTTGTTCGCTTCTGCCATACGGTGAACGTCTTCACGTTTCTTAACAGCAGTACCTTTGTTGTCTGCAGCATCTAGCATTTCAGCAGCTAGGCGAGCAGCCATAGATTTTTCACCACGCTTACGCGCAGCTTCAACTACCCAACGCATAGCAAGTGCATTACGACGAACAGGACGCACTTCTACAGGAACTTGGTAAGTTGAACCACCCACACGGCGAGATTTAACCTCTACCGCTGGACGAACATTTTCAAGAGCTTCTTCAAATACAGCTAAGTGATCTTTACCAGATTTCTCAGCCATAGTGTCTAGTGCAGTGTAAACAATTTTCTCTGCAGTAGATTTTTTACCGTCAACCATAAGGATGTTAACGAATTTTGCCAGCAGTTCTGATTTGAACTTAGGATCTGGAAGGATCTTACGCTGACCAATGACGCGACGACGTGGCATGGTATTTCTCCGTTGTCTTATTCTTCAGGTTATCCAAAACTTTTCAGTTTCTTCAAAAATTAATAATGAATTTTTGGTGTTTGGCCTTACTTAACGCTTCTTTAAAAAAAGAAGGGCATTAAGACTTAGGACGCTTCACACCGTACTTAGAACGACCTTGTTTACGGTCATTAACGCCTGCACAGTCAAGTGCACCACGTACAGTGTGGTAACGCACACCAGGAAGGTCTTTAACACGACCACCACGGATTAGAACAACCGAGTGCTCCTGAAGGTTGTGACCTTCACCACCGATGTACGAAGTTACTTCGAAACCGTTTGTCAAACGTACACGACAAACTTTACGAAGTGCTGAGTTAGGTTTTTTAGGTGTAGTAGTGTAAACACGAGTACATACACCACGTTTTTGTGGGCACGCTTCTAGTGCTGGCACGTTGCTTTTAACAACTTGCTTTGCACGAGGCTTACGTACCAACTGGTTAATAGTTGCCATTAACTAGCTCCTGAATTACTTGAAAGTAAGCTTTGTGAAAAATCTATCCCCAATCATCAAAGACAATTAGGGACGCAAAATTCTATTCAGCAGTGAGATGTGTGTCAAGAAATATACGAATCTTTTTTATCCAACTCGGATGAATCTTGATAAAGCTTGCTTGATAACAAAAGGAAGAAGTGAGTTCAGTTCCAAGTCAGGGAAGTAGAAGATTCGGCAGTAAGTGTCACAAAGCCATCATAATCAACAATATGTACTGATGGACTGACTCGGTTAACCATGCCTCTCGCCTCTAGATCACTTTGAAGTGCAAAGGTATTTAAATTTTTTACTATCGGGAAAATTCTATGTAAAGGGTTTACCGCATATACAGCATCTTGAATGAGCAGCAAAACGTCGTTATCTGCGTACACTTTTCTTACTTCTTCCAATGCTGTTATTGATTTAACAATATGTAACATAACAATCCTAAAATGAGAGAAGTTTGTCTGAAGACTGGATCTGCAATTTAATACCTTCTGCATCCAACCTTTGAGCATCGATCACAAGATCGGCCTGTTGCACGCCTCGTTCTGCCAAAGAATCACGACAAACAAACACTTGCTCAATATCGTAAAGTTCGAACAACTTAAACATAGGGGCATAGTCTTTGCTGAGTATATTTTGGGTTTGCTGACTAGCTAGCAATTGGTACACACCATCGCCAATAAATATCACTCGAATATTTTCACAATAAGCAGAAGCGGCCAAAAGGGCATCCACCCCTTCACGCCCAGACGCACAGCCATGTGGAGCGGTCCTGAATAAGTAGGTCAACGAACTCAAAACTGCACCACTCTATCTTGGGTCAACATCGCCTCAGCTAAACCTCCAAGCCCTGCTTGTTCAAAACCTTGCGCAAGATTATTTTGCATAAGATTGTGCTGATTTGCTTCATCTTGACTGACCACACCACGACGCAATGCTGCAGCCACACAAGTTTCCAAACGTATGTTGTGTTTTTGAGCTAATGCTTGCCACGCCTTAACGAGGTCAAACTCATCGTTTGCCGGTACAGTCAGTGAACAGCCATTGGTTACACCATTTTGGTAGAAAAACACACTCACTAATTGATGTCCCTGATTGATCAAACTCACAGCAAATTGGTACGCAGTACGTGGGGATTGGTCTCCATACACTGAGCCATTGACTACTAGGGTATAGGTTAAAGGGTTCAACTCTCCTCATCCTCTGTTTTGCGCTGGCGGATATAAAGATAAACCGTGTGTTTAGAAATATTCAACCTATCAGCCACCCGATTAATCGCATCTTTAATATCGAAAATACCTTTAGCGTATAATTCCATGACAATTTGGCGATTTTTAGTGTTATTCGATACGGATTTATCGGCATTGATCTCTTCGATGGTCCGCTCAACCGTTTTATCGACCAATTCTTCAACATCACTGGCAAAGTTCACCGAAGATGCCGCTTGTTTAGCTTCTTCTGATGGCATGAAAGATTGCAACACCTGAGAGAAAGGCGCATCGAGATTAACGTTAACGCATAACAAACCTATCACCCGGTTTTCTCCATTACGGATGGCGACGGTAATAGACTTCATTAGAACGCCACCTTTAGCACGAGTGAAATAAGAACGAGAAAAGTTTCGTTCGGATCCTTCAATATCACGTAGCATCTTTAATGCAAGATCAGTGATTGGCGATCCGACCTGACGTCCAGTGTTTTCTCCATTAGCAATTTTGATTGCCGAGGTATTAAGATCTTCCAAGGAATGAAGCACAATCTCACAAAATGGACCAATTAAGCTGGCAATCCCATCCACTACGGCCTCATAAGATCTAAGAATAATTTTATCATGCTCACTAAATGGCATCACATTAACCGATTCCATTTCAAGTAACATATCCATATTAACTGTTTCTGTCGTTGTCACTTTTTAAGCCTTCGAGCGAAAAATCAACAAATTGGTGTAAGTTTATCAGAAAATTTGAATAGAATACCTAGCTACACCGTCAGCTAGTGATTTAGAACAAAGTATTTATCAGACAAAAAACAAAAGGCCTGACAAAATCAGGCCTTTATTTTGTGAAAAGCTGAGGTTACTGAACCGCTTGCTCTGCTTCTTCAGCGTTATCGATTTTTAGCAGCTCAACTTCAAATACCAAGGTGGAGTTTGCAGGAATACTTGGCGTATCTTGCTCTCCATAAGCTAGCTCTGGTGGGATAACAAATTTGTACTTAGAACCTACAGGCATGAGCTGTACACCTTCAGTCCAACCAGAAATCACACGATTAAGTGGGAAAGTTGCAGGCTCACCGCGATCATAAGAGCTGTCAAATTGTGTGCCGTCGATAAGAGTGCCCTTGTAGTGCACTTGCACTGTGTCAGTATCTTTAGGTTGCTCACCCTTAGCAGGCGTCACAACTTGATAAAGAAGGCCTGATTCAGTTTTCTTAACACCTTCTTGCTTAGCAAATTCTGCTCGGAAGTCGTCACCTGCTTTCTTAGCTTCAGCTGCTTTTTCAGCTGATTGCTTTTGCATGGTTTCAGCAACACGCTTATCTAGAGCTTCAAGAGCAGTGCGAGTTTCTTCCTCGTTGAGTTCTGGCTTACCTTCGAATACATGCTCGATGCCCTTAAGCACTAGCTCTTTATCCAAATTGATACCGATCTCATTCGGCTTGTCAAGGCTGGTGTTCAGATAATTCGCAAAAGACACACCAATTGCATATGCTGCTTTTTCGTCGTCTGTTTTAAACTCAACCGTCTTTACTACTGCTTGATCGGCTGCAGGTGCCGCATCCGCTTTTGTTTCATCGTCTTTTTGACAGCCAACCGCTAACATTACTGTTGCTGCAAGCAACGACACCTTAAAAATAGATTTCATTTAATTCTCCAATTAATGGCTAACCATTTGTCTTTGTGCACAAATCTGCAATTTTGACTGGTGCATGCAAGTATGTTGTACCACTATAACCAATATGCGTTTAAATTAAACGTTAACTGAAGCGGATCTTTGTAGTTAATGCGAATTATTTTTCACACTCTGTTACTTGCGTTTGTCATCTCTACGTTAAATGGTTGCTTTTTCTCCACTCAAGATGATCAACGCTGGGTCATTGAGCCTCTCGGCACCACAAGCTTTGCTTTGAGTCGAGATGCACGATTCGCATTATTGTACTCCAAAGAGCATCAACTGGTCTTGTGGGATCTGAACCAAAATAAAGAGCTTGCCTCATTAGGAGAACAAGATCCTCAGGCAAGTACTGTTTCGCGAATACGTATCTCAGATAACGGACGATTCGCAGTCACAGCAACACAAATAAACTTTGCGGTGTGGGATCTTGCCTGGACACAAGCACAGGGATTATGGTCCATCTCCGACGGTTTAATTCGCGATATCGACATTGCCAGTAATGGCGAACAAGTA
Organism: Vibrio sp. Of14-4; assembly: GCF_022347625.1. NCBI lineage: Bacteria > Pseudomonadati > Pseudomonadota > Gammaproteobacteria > Vibrionales > Vibrionaceae > Vibrio > Vibrio sp. Of14-4. Next base: position 6,952 of record NZ_JAKRGI010000036.1, read on the forward strand.
TTACTTGGTCTATCCAACGGCAAAGCCATCTACGTCAACTTAGTCACCGGAAGACGGTTAGAGTTCCTTGCGCATAATGAAAAAGTTAATTCGGTCGCTTTATCACCGAATGGACGATACGCGCTATCTGGCGGTAATGACTATACCGCTTATTTATGGGACACGCGCAACGGCCAGATTATCAGAAGCTTCAAACACGAACAGCGGATCAATCGAGTCACATTACAAAGAGATGGCCTATTTGCTTTTACCTCAGATGGAGGAAACCAAGCCATAATTTGGGATTTAAAAACGGGTAAGCAAGTGTCCAAACTTCGTAGCTTTTCTCGTCAACTCATTTTCTCTACCGCTCGTTTTTCAGATGATGGTCAATATCTTGTGACAGGCACTCCTTCAAGCCGGATAATGGTTTGGAATACTCAATCAGGGAAAAGAGTTGATGGATTTGAGGCAGAGCCACTAAAAGATACTCGCCCTCCGCGTGCGGTAGTGTATGATGCAGCCTTTGATGATAAGAATAGAGTGGTGTCAGGTTCATCAGCTGGGATCGCTCAGGCTTGGAGGGTAGACTATTAGTCATGACAGAAAAACACATACAAGAATTAGAAAATCGCATCAACGATCTCGAATGTCAGCTTGCTTTTCAGGAACAAACTGTCGAGTCTCTCAATGAAGCGTTGAGCCAGCAGCAATTGTTGATCTCAAAAATGCAAGATCAGATGAAGTACGTAGTCGGAAAGGTCAAGAATATCGATTCATCAAACCTAGCTGATCCTGCGCAAGAAACACCACCTCCCCATTACTAGTTGTTAGTGAAACACGTAAGCGATCACAATACCTGCAACCACTAAACACCCTCCGATCCTACGTAATTGGTTATCTTGCTGATCGCTGAGTTGACGAACCATATTACGCCAACCATTGGGAGCAACCAAAGGCCCCAAGCCTTCAACAATCAATACTAATCCGATTGCCAACCACAAAGAACTAGACATAGTTTTCTCTCAAAAAAGAAAGGCTCCCGCTAAGGAGCCTTTAAAAATTTATCCAAATATTACTTGGCAGCAATACCAGACGCTTTATTCATATACTGGAAGAAGTCACTGTTTGGATCCAACACTAGGATATCACTCTTGTCACTGAAAGATTCTTCATAAGCACGTAAAGATCGCACAAAGCTAAAGAACTCTGGGTCTTTATTGTATGCCTCAGCATAGATTTTCGCTGCCTGAGCATCCGCTCCACCTCGAGTGACTCGAGCCGTTTTATCTGCCTCTGCCAGTATGGTGGCCACTTCCAGTTCTGCTTGAGCGCGAATAACCTCTGCTTGCTCACGTCCTTGAGAACGGAATTGACGAGCCACTGATTCACGCTCAGCACGCATACGATTATAAATCGACTGGTTGATACTATCCGGAAGGTTTATTTTCTTCATTCGGAAATCCACTATGTGGATACCCAAGTCTTCCATCGCATCTATACGTGTTCCATTAAGCACATTCTTCATAATGATGTCGCGCTCACCGTCGACTTCAAGCGCTTCTTTCGCCGCTTCAGTGGTCACTTCTTCGCTATCTGCGCTATCTGGCAGAATATCGTTATTTCTTGGACCTGAAACAATTTGCTTGATTTCACGAGCACCAATTTCAGAACGAAGTACATCAGTCACTTTACGGCCTAGTAGTGTTTGCGCTGTGCCAGCATTACCGCCACCAGTTGCAAGATAGTACTGTCCAAAATCTTCAATACGCCACTTAACATATGAGTCTATCAGTACGTCTTTTTTCTCAGAAGTAACAAAACGATCTGAGCGGCCATCCATAGTTTGGATTTTCGCATCTAGCGTTTTTACTTTGTCGAACAAAGGCATCTTAAAGTGAAGACCTGGCTCGTAAATACGCGCAATTTCATTATTGTCTTTCAGTACACGTCCGAAACGAATCACAATACCGCGTTCGCCTTCAGGAATAACAAATAACGACATAAGCAGCAGCACTAAGCCAACAACTAATACTGGGATCATTAATTTACGCATGATTAATATCTCCCCTGACGTGACGTAGAACGAGATGACGAATCAGTATTCTGACTGTTCAATTGCGGCTCCAATTCAATTTGGTCATAGGTTGACGTCTCTTTTATTGAACGACTTTTCGCCTTAGTTTGACCTTCTCTGAGCTTATCGATTGGCAGATACAAAAGGTTACCACTCGACTCAGAATCGATAAGAACTTTCGATGTATTGGCGTAGACCTTTTCCATTGTATCTAGATAGAGACGATTACGCGTGACATCAGGAGATGCTTGGTATTCTGGCAATAGTTTCTCAAACTGAGCAACTTGACCCAATGCACCATTAACCACTCGCTCGCTATAACCTTGCGCTTCTTTAAGTAGACGCTCGGCGCGACCTTTCGCTTTAGGGATAATGTCATTCTGATACGCTTCAGCTTCACGCTTAAATCGCTGAGCATCCTCACGAGAAGCGGTCGCATCATCAAATGCATCTTTAACTTCTTCAGGTGGACGCGCATCTTCAAAGTTAACCGCAACTACTTCAATACCCATATCGTAACTGTCGACAATATTTTCTAAAGTGACTTGCGTATTCTGCCTGATTGATAGTCGTCCACTAGTTAGAATACTGTCCATTAGTGAATCACCTATTACAGCACGTAGTGCTGAGTCAGTCGCTTGACGTAAGCTATCATCAGCGTTTGTCACACGAAATAGGTATTTGTATGGATCAGCCACTCGATATTGAATATCCATAGCCACCGTCACAACGTTCTCATCTTTGGTCAGCATCAGACCTGAAGAACGCAAAGAACGTATTGCTTGAACATTGACTGGGGTCACTTCGTCGATAAAACGAGGGCGCCAGTTGAGGCCTGGATCAACCACACGGTCGTATTTTCCTAGGCGTAACACAACACCACGCTCTGCTTCACCAATGGTATAGAAACCAGCAAAGACCCAAATAGCGATAGCGATAATCGCGATAACACCAAAACCAAGTGCTCCGCCTCCGCCACCGATAGAGGCCCCATTACCACCTTTTCCACCACCAAACTTTCCACCCAGTTTCTGACTCAGTTTATTAAAGACTTCGTCTAAGTCTGGCGGTCCTTGATCACGGCCACCTTTATTACCACGATTATTGTTGCCCCAAGGGTCATTATCGCGGCCATTGTTGCCGTTATTATTACCAGGCTCATTCCACGCCATTAGAAAGCTCCATCATTTGATATGACGTTATACTGTAGCAGTCATTTAAGTAACTATAAAGTCACGAAAAACTGCCCCTTCTCTTTTTTCGAGTCTAGACCAGTCAACCTGTTGCATCCTAACATCGATCAACAAATTGCCGTCCTGATCATAGTCTTCTTGTTGAATACACTTCATTTGAAAGAATGTACTGCGTATCCGACCTTGATGTTGAGGTGGGATACGCAAATGATATTGAACCATCTGACTGGCTAACCTTTCAGTCAAAGCGTCAAACAATAGTTCAATACCCACACCTTCCATAGCCGAAACCCACACGGCTCGCGGCACACCATCTTCGTCTCGTTCAATACGAGGAGACTGGGATTCAAGGTTATCAATTTTATTCATGACTAGAAGAGCTGGTACTTCATGAGCATCAATTTCTTCTAGAACTTCGTGAACAGCGCCAATATTCTCACGAAAACGCTCATCACTGGCATCCACAACATGTAACAAAATGTCAGCTTCTTGCGTTTCTTGCAATGTCGCCTTAAACGCAGCAACCAAATCATGAGGTAGATGCCTAATAAAACCAACCGTATCCGCTAAAATAGCAGGTCCTACATCAGCAAGGTCGATTTTCCTCAACGTAGGGTCGAGTGTGGCAAACAACTGATCTGCAGCGTATACACCAGCTTGAGTGATACGGTTAAACATGGTCGACTTACCAGCATTGGTATAGCCTACCAGAGAAATTGTCGGAATTTGTGCTCGACTTCGAGCCCGCCGACCTTGCTCTCTCTGTTTCGCGACTTTTTCCAAACGGCGCAAAATAGCTTTGATACGATCACGCAATAAACGTCGGTCTGTTTCTAACTGAGTCTCACCAGGCCCACGTAAACCAATCCCCCCCTTTTGTCTCTCAAGGTGGGTCCAACCGCGTATTAAGCGAGTTGAAATATGACGGAGTTGAGCAAGCTCTACTTGCAATTTACCCTCATGAGTTCGAGCTCTCTGGGCGAAAATATCTAAGATAAGCCCCGTTCGATCAAGCACTCGACACTTACATAAAGATTCCAGATTTCGTTCTTGGGCTGGCGACAGAGCATGGTTAAAAATAACAATATCTGCTCCCGACAATCGCACAACCTGGGCAATTTCTTGAGCTTTGCCCTCACCGACATAATATTTGGGGTGTGGTGACTGACGACTCCCAGTTACAACCTGTAAGCTAGAAACCCCAGCAGAAGATACCAGCATTTCAAACTCACTGAGATCTTCCCACTCCCCTTCTTGCGTGAAGTTGATATGAACAAGTACGGCTCGCTCACCGGCTTCGTAACGGTCAAACAAGCAATCAACTCCTTAAAATATAATTAGCTAAGTTCAGAGGACTAATCTTCTGACTTTTCTGATTGGCGCTCACCACCTTGAGGACGTTCACCACTATGGTGGCTAACCGGACGAGCAGGAACGACTGTAGAAATCGCATGCTTATAAACCATTTGATTTACGGTGTTTTTCAGCAATATCACAAACTGGTCGAAAGACTCAATCTGACCTTGTAGTTTAATTCCGTTTACTAGGTAGATTGATACTGGAATACGTTCACGACGTAATGCATTTAAGAATGGGTCTTGAAGAGATTGCCCCTTAGCCATTTTATTTTCCTTATTTTGTAATTTTGTTCTAGTTATTTAGCTAGTGGTGCGCGAAAACTAGGTGCGCCTTTGCATCTGAGCTAAACGAATAAAAAACACCCTGACGTTACTTGTTATGATGGCTTTAAGGCCAAATTTCAAGTAACTGATCTTTTACAAGGTGCATTCACGCAAAAGCGATCACATTATACACAACTAAAACCATCAGATACTATCGTATTTGATACAGTTTCAAATGCTTGTTCTATGTTTTCGCTATCTAACCAAGTTAAATTATCCCAGCTGCGTAACCAGGTAATCTGCCGCTTGGCCAACTGGCGGGTAGCACAAATACCTTTGAAGATCGCTTCATCAAGCGTGCTATTCCCATCCAAATATTCCCACATCTGCCGATAGCCCACACAACGTATAGATGGAAGATCGGGATGCAGATCCTGTCGAGCATATAACGCCTTCACTTCCTGCTCGAATCCGGCTTTTATCATTTGATCAAATCTCAACTCAATACGGCGGTGAAGTTCTGATCTTTCCTTAGGCGCTATCGCAAACTGTCTTACACGATACGGAAGACTATCGCCTTTTGTTTGCGTAAGCTCAGTTAAGGTTTTACCGGAAATTCTATACACTTCCAATGCCCGAGACAATCTTTGAGGGTCATTTGGGTGTATGCGCTCTGCAGCTACGGAATCAATTTGCTTTAATTGATCATGCAAGACATCCCAACCATGCGTCAATGCTTCTTGTTCTATTTGCTGGCGTATTTCGACATTTGCAGCTGGCAGTGGTGATAAGCCTTCCAATAGAGCTTTGTAGTACAGCATTGTCCCTCCAACAAGCAGCGGGATCTTTCCTTGCTGGGAGATAATACGCATTTCATTTAGTGCATCATGGCGAAAGTCTGCAGCAGAATAAGCTTCTGTTGGCTCTAAGATATCAATGAGGCGATGCGGAGCCTTCAACAATTCATCACCGCTCGGCTTAGCGGTGCCGATATCCATACCCTTATAAATAAGCGCTGAATCAACCGATATAATCTCAACAGGAAACTGCTTACGTAAACGAATCGCTAAATCCGTTTTGCCCGATGCGGTCGGCCCCATTAGAAACAGAGCCAGTGGTAATTCTTTTGTCATAACTTCATCGCTGCAATGGTTGAAGAAAAATCAACAGGACAAACAAACTTACGGTCATCGAGAGGCAACTTGTTTTGCCAAAGTTGTTCAATCTCTGCAACGATATGAATCGCTTCCGACAAAGTGTAGTCACTTTTGGGAGATACAACTCGATTTGTTAACCAAGTAGACAACTGAGGCAAACATGAGTCTTGTTCAATCTCTGACAGTTTAGCGGCGTAAGATAACAGATCTGGTAGCAGTTGTTGTAAGTTTTGTTGTCGCAGAGGTTGAGGCACACCCATGACCATAAGCGAATCAGCACCGCGTGGCTTGATATCAATACCAAGCTTTATTAGTAGGTTTCTATGACGATCAGCAGTCTGCATCTGAACCGGACTCAGACTTAACGAGAGTGGAACAAGTAATGGCTGAGATTTCAGGCTTTCATTACCCACACGCAACTGACCTAGAATACGCATACGCTGCGCTTGAGCAAGAGAAACTATTCTTGCCCCTTGCTTATCTGCCATCAGAACATATTGACCATGAACCACACAGATAACCTTGCCCAGCGCCTCTATCGTTTCTCCAGCCGTATCAAGAGAGATATCACTCATCGGGTATACTGCTGCATCAGACTCAGCCGTTAGACAGGTATTATTGACATCGGCCGTTTGGAGTAGTTCAGTGTAAGCTTCAACTTGCTGCTTGCTGGGAGAATGCTCACCATATCGCTCCTTGGCTGGTGACTTATCTTTTTTACCATAGTCACTACCAAGCCAATCCTTAGTTTGGCGAGTCTCTTTAATCTGGCCTGAGTGATTATTGGACGGAGGCTGATTGCCATAATCAACTCGCCCCGGATAAGCGGGAACTCTCTCAACTGCCTCATATACAGATTCACAAACCATGGCTGAATCATTCTGTCGCATATTTGCCTGATGCACTGGTGTAACCGATTCTTGTTTATGAAAAGCAGATTGATTGATTGTTGGCTTATCTATGCAAGCACTCTGCGCTAAAGCATCAGTGAGCGCCTGATAAATAAAGTCATGAACGAGGCGTGCCTGGTGAAAACGAACCTCATGTTTGGCCGGATGCACATTGACATCGACTTGAGAAGGCTCCACATCGATAAACAATACATAAGTGGCAAACTGGTCGGGACGTAAACTATTTTCATAACTTTGACGAATTGCGTGATTAATTAATTTATCACGCATCATACGACCATTTACATAACAGTATTGAAGATCACCTTGCTGCTTAGCACCTTCTGGAGTCGTTATCCAGCCGTACAACTTCAATCCATTATGTTCTAGCTCAATATTAAGCATATTGCGTACAAAAGCACTACCACAAACCGCTGCGATACGCTTTTCTTCTTGTACTTTTGTTTGAGCAGAACGATATTGCTTAACAAGCTTACCATTATGTTTAAGGTTAATCGTCACCTCAAAACGGCTCAAAGCAATACGCTTGATAAGCTCATCAATATGAGTAAATTCTGTTTTTTCTGTACGAAGAAATTTGCGTCGAGCTGGAGTATTGAAGAATAAATCTAATACTTCAACTGTTGTACCAATAGGATGAGCTGTAGGTTGGAGCCTAACTTGCATATCCCTTCCCTCACTATACGCAGACCAAGCCTGCTCCTGAGTGACTGGGCGGGACGTTAAGGTGAGACGTGATACAGAACTAATACTAGCTAATGCTTCACCGCGAAACCCCAAGCTCATGATTGCCTCGAGATCATCAAGAGAATCAATTTTTGATGTGGCATGGCGACTCAGAGCCAAACCCAGCTCCTCTTTGGCTATACCTTTGCCGTTATCCCGCACACGAATAAGCTTTGCCCCACCTTTTTCGATATCAACATCGATCCGGGTAGCACCAGAATCCAAGCTATTTTCCACTAGCTCTTTAACGACAGACGCAGGCCTTTCTACCACTTCCCCTGCTGCAATTTGGTTTGCCAGACGAGCAGGCAAGATTTTGATAGTCATACTCGTTACTACTTGTTGGGAATAATCAATACTTGCCCGACAGCAAGCTGATCAGAACGCAAATTATTGGCTTGTCGAAGTGTACTGACACCAACACCATACTGACGAGCTATTTTACCAAGAAACTCTCCACGCTTGACTTTATGCTTCTTTAAAGGCTGATCTTTCATACTAACGGTAATACGTAGCTTTTGACCCAATCTCAACGTATCTGAATTAAGGTTATTTTCTCGTTTAATATCGGTAACAGAAACTTTATACCGCGATGCAATCTTACCGAGATATTCTCCCTTAGCCACTTTATGAGTAATGGTTTTCGTTTCTACTGGATTAGTTAATCTGGGGACTGGCACTGAGCCTTTTGCCGCCGGAATAGTCAATACTTGTCCAATTGCCAAACTCGAGCTTTTAAGTTTGTTGGTTTGCATAATAGCTCGAGTGGTTGAGCCATATTTTTTAGCAATAACAGAAAGTGATTCGCCTCGCTGTACTTTGTGTTTGATAGACTTGTCTCGATTGGCAAATAAGGTTCCCTCTGGTGGACTTGCTTCAAAATACTGCACAATGGCTTTCGCTAAGGCTCTTGCCAGTTTGTTTTGGTGACTACGCTGAAACAGCAACCTTTCCTCTGTCGGATTAGAAATAAAGCCTGTTTCGACGAGCACAGAAGGTATATCTGGTGACTTCAACACAGCTAAGCTGGCATTAACAGGGTTCTTTTTGTGCAACTTAATGCCTTCTCTTCCCATTTCTTGCAAGATTTGGGTGGCAACCTTATACCCTTCTTTCTGGGAGTGGCTAAACTGCAAATCTAACAAGGTCTGGCTGATGTTTTTATCGCTATTATTTTTAGCCAGTACTTCTCCAGCTCCACCTAATAACTGAGACTGCTCTTCGTGGTTTTCCACCCAACGGGCGATTTCTGAGTTTGCTCGGCGAGTGTTAAGCACAAATACAGAGCCACCACGAGGTTGAGGAGAACTGAACGCATCAGCATGCACAGAAACTAACAAATGTGCTTTATTAGTCCGAGCAATTTCAGAACGCTTATTTAGATTAACAAAGTAGTCTCCATGTCGAGTCAAAACCGCTTTCATTCCAGGCACAGCGTTGATCTGATCAGCAATTTTCTTGGAAATTGCTAGGGTCGCGTGCTTTTCATACTTTCGAGAAGGGCCTATTGAGCCTGGATCTTCACCGCCATGACCCGCATCAATCGCCACTACAATATCAGCCGTTCCCAACAGCTGTGATGCGTCGCGACTAACTCGTGGCACACTAGATTTGGAAGTATTGGGCACTGAAGATGATCGAGTATGAGGCATATCAATGACCAGTCTATGGCCATACTGTCCACCGGGAGTTGGTGCTAGCTTGAATAACTGAGGATCAACACGACTTTTTAACTCAAGCACTAATCGGTAGGTGCCCTTTTCTGGCGGAGAACTTCGCCGAATTTTCTTTAGAACAGGACTATCTGAAACATTAATGGGTAATTGAGTGCCTAGACTCGTTTGCTTGAGGTCAACCACCAGCCTTCGCGGACTACTGAGTGAAAAGTAGCTATATTCAGCTTCTGAGGCGAGATCAATAACCACTCGTGTTTCATCTGGGGATGGCCAAACACGCACCCCCTGCAAAGCATTTGCCCAAACAGAGATAGGCAAGACCAAAAGCCAAAAAGCGTAAGCAAACTTTGAAAATCTATTCAATGTCATAAATCTAACTGTTCAATTAATTGAGAACCATAGGCACTGTTAGCGATCACATTTACGCTTCTTTGCTCACCCGAGTAACTGAGTTCAATATCCAAATCAGCACATGGAAGTAACCCTTCACCTTTTTCTGGCCACTCGACAAGACAGATTGCATCTGAGGTAAAATAATCACGAATACCCATAAACTCTAATTCTTCAGGATCCGATAAGCGATAAAGATCAAAATGATAAACCTGCCATTGCCCTAATTCATAAGGCTCAACTAGGGTATAAGTCGGGCTTTTCACATTACCTTTATGACCAAGAGCACACACAAAACCTCGACTAAAGGTGGTTTTACCTGCCCCTAAATCCCCATGTAAATAAATGGTAGTTTGCTTGGTACATAGATTTGCCATTAATGCCCCCAGAGCAATGGTGGCATGTTCATCTTTGAGGGCAAACTGTTTCGTGGTCATGAAGGTCAATCTCTACTTGGTGACGATAAAAAAATAAAAGACTAAGAATAGTAAACTGGGTTGGAATTGTCAGACAAGGTCTGTTGTGTAAGTAAAAAACAAATTCCTGTTATTTTGGCATGAATTCTCTGTTTTGGCTGCTAGATTCAATAAAAAAGATCCGATAAGATCCGCCTCCCGTTTCACAGAGCTATTAGAATGAACTATCAAGAGCTAGCAAACAAGATCAAAATCTGGGCAAAAGAGCTTGGCTTTCAAAAAACGGGAATTTGTGATGTTGACTTGAAAGACCATGAATCAAACTTGCAAAGCTGGTTAGATGCTGGATACCATGGGGAAATGGACTGGATGGCTCGACATGGCATGAAGCGAGCTCGCCCTCATGAGCTCGTCCCAGGCACTTTGAGAGTGATCAGTGTGCGTATGGATTATCTTCCGCCTGAAGCTCAATTCGCAACAAATCTAGCACAACCAAATCATGCATATATCAGCCGTTACGCACTTGGACGAGACTATCATAAACTGTTGCGAAATCAGTTAAAGAAGCTTGGACAAAAGATAGAGCATGAAGTTGGACAATACGGCTATCGTCCCTTTGTCGACTCAGCTCCGATACTAGAGCGTCCGCTAGCTCAAAAAGCAGGTTTAGGTTGGACTGGTAAGCACTCTCTTCTTCTCGACAAAGACTGTGGCTCTTGGTTCTTCTTAGGGGAACTGCTTGTCGACTTACCATTACCAGTAGACCAGCCCCACAAAGGGGACTGTGGCAAATGCTCTTCTTGTATCACCTCCTGCCCTACCCAAGCTATCGTAGCAGAGGGCGTAGTTGACGCTAGGCGCTGTATTTCTTATCTGACAATCGAACACGATGGCGTCATTCCAGAGGAATTTCGCAAACCAATGGGTAATCGTATATACGGTTGTGATGACTGCCAGCTCGTATGCCCATGGAATCGCTTTGCTAATTTGACTGATGAGGACGATTTTCATCGCAGAGAAGCTCTGTTATCGCCTGATCTAGTAAATCTTTTTAATTGGGACGAGCAAACCTTCCTAAAAAATATGGAGGGGTCAGCGATAAGAAGGATAGGTCATATAAAGTGGCTACGAAATTTATCAATTGCTATGGGTAATGCTCCATATTCGGCAGATATTATTCATGCCCTCAAACAACGGCTCGGGATGAGCACAATATTGGATGAACATATTAATTGGGCAATTGAGCAACAAATCACACAAATCCCTATATCTTCGACTAAGATTGATAGGCTGATACGAATAGTGCAGAAAGGATTACCAAGAGACGCGTAAATGTTTCATTTTTTCAATGGTAATAACTTGACCTAGGTCTAAAGATATGAAATGTGGAAAAAGCAAAATTTGATTGATTGTTTTCTTTCATATACAGAAGTTAATCACATTTACCGCAAATGACCAAGATCAAAAAACATGCAATTATTGATCAAGCAAATAAACTTCAAAAACAGCCTAAAAAACCACAAAACCCTTTGTATACATGGATTTAAAAAAGATTTAAGAACTCAAAAAAAAAAAACACAACACAAATGATCGTCAAAAACCTCTAAAAATATCAGTAAACATTCAGGTTATTCACCAGATTATCCACAAAAAAACACCTGTGGATAAGTCTGTTAGTCTTTCGAGCAAATCCAGTCCAAATAAGGCCTAAACTAAAACAAAAATATGCAGATTTTGTTGAACATTAACGCATAGAAAGAACGCTAGGTTTAATCTCAACAAATTATTACACTGATGGGTTTATGCTTCTCAGCATGGAAAAAGAGCAGCTAACTCTGCCACATTTAGTGTAGAGTCTAAGAAGAATTTTGATAGAAATACAGGCTCATTTATTAATGAACAGTGCATTCTACTAAGGAAATTACTATTAAAGTTTTTGCCTGAAATTTGGTTGCGGGGGCCGGATTTGAACCGACGACCTTCGGGTTATGAGCCCGACGAGCTACCAAGCTGCTCCACCCCGCGTCCGTATATTCACCATTCAAGCATGATGTCAGCTATAAATTGGAGCGACACACGATGTTCCTTATTTATAACAAAAAGGCGTGACCTCAACCTTGGCAAGATTGCGCTCTAATAACTGAGCGAGTGTCGCTTGCTTCACCATTAAGTATGATGACAACTATAAATTTGGAGCGACACACGAGGTTCCCTATTCATAACAAAAAGGCGTGACCTCAACCTTGGCAAGATTGCGCTCTAATAACTGAGCAAGTGTCGCTTGC
>NZ_JAKRGI010000037.1:0-19667 GCF_022347625.1 Vibrio sp. Of14-4
GATCAAAGAATGTCGACGCTGACTGTGTATTCACATTGTGGCGAGGGCCCTGATCATGGTTAGACCCGCTCACTGCGCCGTTGGTCAAACGTACTAGACCCTTGTTCTTCCCTGTTTCAGATTGCTCTGCTACTGAAGAAGTCACTTGTGGATCCGCATCAATGCGTCGCGATATTCGCTCCGCATTTCTAATGTCCTCACCCTTAACCACCAAAGTCGATGCATCGTCTTCATTGATAGCACTATCTATTGATAGATACTCATCTGGACCTACCGGCGTATTGGCCGATGTATTGTCATCGGTTTGAACAGCACGAGTTATTAGGTTGCGCAGATTTTCATCAGGCCGAACATATACATCCGCTTGGTTAGAACCATCAGTAACCGTTGCTTTTAACATTGTCTTCGGATGAGTAGAACCAGCCTGAGTACCAAACTCTTTTTTAACTTTATCGGATAAGTCCTTATCAGTAACTGTAGAGACTGACACTAGACGAAGATTTGGATTGTCCGCACCATCAGTATTTGTGTCACCGAGTGACGAACCATCTCGCTCATCGACGTAGATATCACCGTGGTAGATATCACGTATATTGTATGTATCACCAGATATGTTGTAGGTATTGTTGATTATTACTGAGCCCCGAGAATCATTCTCGCGCTCACGCTTTGCTTTATCCGCTTCGGGCTCGTCATCCTTTTTGTCAGGATCAATGTTCAGCGTTGGTTCGGGGTCAGCTTTTGTTGGATCTTTTGGTTTGGGGCTTTCCGATGTATTTTCTTCGGGCTTATCTTCGTTTGGTTTTTCGTCTTTGGATTTGTTTTCCGGCTGATCACCGAGATTAAACACTTTACCACCGTGAATACCACAAAGTATGGTATTCATATAAGCCGCGATCGCAACGCCTGCTACTGGACAAAAAGGTACAAGGGCAAGCGCTAAAATACCGCCTGGCACCATTAGACCAAGATGAATTTTCGCTTTTCTCTCAGGACTAAATTTGCCGCTATACGCCTTTTCGACTTTTTTCTTCGCTTGCGCTTTTCCTCTGCCTGTTTCTTTATCAGAGTCGGTCTCACTGTCAACATCATGAGACTCACTATCACTTGGTAAGGGAGTAGGCCCAAGCGAAAAAGAATCCGGTGTTTGCTGTTTGGCCACCAAATTATCTTCGCTAATGCGTTGCATGTGACGGTCATTAAGCAATGAGTTTGCGCTTGTTAAATGCGGACCGTTCCCGTTCGTTCCCTGTGAAGAGCTGTCATGATTAGGCCCGATGCCAGTGACAGATGTTGATCGAGAGATCATGTTTAGAACCTCATTATTTCTAATAGTTGTATGGTCAAGCGTCGAAGGTCGTCTTCTAAAACACCGGATTCAGGGCACGCAAGCGTCATGTAACCGTCAACACGTATCAAATAACCACCTAGAGTGGTTTCGAACTGGCTTAATTTTTCGATAACTTGTTCAATATTATGTAAATGGACAAGTTGAAAAAACGGCACAATTGGATAAAGCACGTAATCTGGATGACGACTAAACACCGCGTCTTCATTTTGTTCTATCTTAAGCAAAAAGCTTTCGACCTTATCTAGCTCGTGCTGCATACTATTTCGGGTAAACTAAAACCACGTCATCGGTAGATAAGGCCGACAATTCCTGAGTGGTTAATGCGGTTTCAAAAGGAGTCCAGCTTACAGTAAGCTTTAAATCCCCAGACAAGGATTGAGGTCTAGGCTCAAGGCAATCGCCATCAATATGGATGGACTCAGCATCAAGGTATAGCGTGGTCGCTAAACACTCGCATTCAAAAACGGTGGTTATGCACAATGGTAAGTTAAGACTGTCCTTACCTTCAACAAAACCCACATAGTGCACACCATGTGGTGCCATATTCTGCGTAATCAGATAAGAGACATAGTCTTTGTCTAAATATTTGATTTCCAGACCAAGTAAACGCTCGATTTCTACAACTTTTAAGTAACCTTTCGCTTCTATTCCCATATGAACTAGACTGATTTCGATCAAATCATCATCACTTAAGTCTAGTTTCAACTGACGAAAATCTATCTTTACGGCATGATTATCAAAAATCATTCCAGCAACACGATTCACTTTACTTGCCAATTCGCTTGAAATAATACGACTTGGAATAAGCTCTACTATATGGTTTTTCATATTAGTTACCGATTTCGAGACAATAGGGCCAATACATCACGACTCATGAGATAATCCTTCTCATCAATCCAATCTCTAATTCCCTGTGGGATCTCACAAACAAAATCGTAAATTAGTTGATAAGTTTCCTTAGAAGTCATGGCTCTAAAGTCATCACCTTGCACTAAGCGCAAAATAAACGTTATATTGTGGAATTCACTTTCAAGTATTCCATCAATGACTATAGATTTGACCGTCTCTTCTGAATAATCACGTAAACGCTCAAACCAAGCCACTACTGCCGCCTTATCTAGATATACATCTGCATCCGACATCTGGTTCCAACTCAAACGTTGCGACTTGTTTTTGATCATCTCATAGGGATCAAGAGGCCTATCTCTTAAATCACAGTGGGCGATACGAGTATGGCTACTCATCATTTTCCCCTTTTTGTAATGCTTCTAAATCGTTTTTTAAACCTTGTTTGCTTTTATATTTACGTTCGCGCTGATCATATTTTCGACAAAGCACCAACATCGATAGCAGACCTTCAAGATAATGCTCATAAGCAACAAGCTGCTGCAATGCTTCGCTATCAGCTTCCATTTCATCCCCGAGTTCGCCCAATGATTCGAGGTACTGCTTCATCTTCTTACGTAAGGAAGCAGGATAAAGATGCTGACAATGGTTAGCCGCTTGCAATATAAAAAGCTGTGCATCGTTAAGTTGTGCTTTATCCGGTAGTGCTCCACTAAACCCCTGCCAATCACGTAATGCCTTTAGCTGATAACTGTTCAGCATTTTTGCAAACTGCCTTTGGTGCTGAGGCGTCATAGGTTTGCGACGAATACGAAACAAGCGTGGATTTTTTTTGGTTCGTTTTTCTGCTTGCTTTACGTCTCGAACACGCTTGGTCTGACTCTCTTCACGAGTTTGCTTTGTAGGCGTTACATCATGGACACGCTCGGTTCGTTGTGGCATTGAAAAAGATACACTGCGCATAGGCTAAAAAGAGCGGGCGAACCCGCTCTGCTCCTTAACGGTTTGTTGCCAAGCTTGCTTTAGCAACTGCATCAAGAACGTCATTCCATTTAAACGAAGACTGAGTCAGGTTTTGAATGAATTCGTTCAGCTGAGCCACACGCTTCTCTTGGAAATCTTTAGAAGCTTGCATTTCCTCTTGCTGACGCACTTGGTCAGCATGTTGGATCTCATTGACGTTGCCTGCCATTTGACCACTAGAGTTACTCATTTGAGCAACTGATTGATACTTAGCCGTTCTTCGACTCTGCAAATCAGCAACAAATTTATCCGCTTGCTCAGGGAACTCCTTCATGTACTGCTTTGCATCCATACCTTCACCAGAAGTATTCTTCAGGTGACGGGTTTCTAGTGCTTTTGGCTGTGCCATCTTAACGGTTGCTGCAGTAGACAAAGCCATGGTCGCAACAGAGACTGCCAGTGTAATGCCAAATTTACGCTGAGCATCACCGCATTTGTCTGCTGCAATCAGTTGAGCAAAGTCCTTGATTGCTACACCTTCCGCAATGCTGTTCTGCATCACTTCATTACGCAGCTTCTGCTCTGATTCAATGATCTGCGCTAACAAAGCAAGAAGATCAGCAAGTGATACAACTGACACTGTATCGCCAGAGGTATTCTTGAACGTTACTTGATCTGTCTTCGCATCGTACTCACCCGTTTCAGGCACATACGCTAATAGCGCAGCATCTACCTTATTACGGTTTTCTTTCGTCGGATTTTGAGCCTGAGCAATTAGCAATTCCATAACTGAGTCAGGAATTTGAGTGATCTGCCCACCTGTTACTGTGCTAAGGAGCTCACTCAACTGCTTAAGTGATGCCTTTGCTTCCGGGGAAGAAAACGTTGCTGGCACAATTTGTGCGCTTTCAGCACTTGCTGCAGACAATACACTAATATTGGTATCTAACATTAAATTATTCCCTAGCCTTTTACATGTGAATTGAAATCATCTTGTCGTTAAATTCACGATGAGATTGATTAGTATTAAACAAAGATTCAAACGCGTGAGTCACCGCGCGCATGGCTTGACTAAGCATGTTCATAATTTGCTGGATAGCCGCTTCCAAAGCATCTTGCTCTGCCTGTGCTTTTTCCATATCTTCCATGATTTTGGCGGATTTAACCCCATAACCAGTGCTCACAACTTCAGTTGCAGTGGAGCTAACTTCTGTTACCTGCGCAACGCGAGCACCGCGTGATGCTGCTTTCTCTGAGTTACCAATATTTTTGATAGACTCTAGAACATCATCCAACATCTTCTTGGCTTTGTTGACAAGCTGACTAGGTTTAAATGATTTGAGTGCCACAAGCATTTCAGAAACTTTGTTGCCAAGTGATTCTAGTTGCTTAAGCATATTCGCTGGGCTTAGATTCTTAATGCTGTTAAGGAAATCATCAGCCAATTTAGACGCTTGTGTAACTACATCTTTAATGCTGGTAAGTACATCTTGTACGGCCTTACCAGCGGATTTAACCGCTTCAGAGGCTTGATCCAGTACTTTGACGACACTTGCCTTTAGTTGACTAATGGCTTCAAGCGCTTTATTTACCGCTTTAGATGCCATTTCACCAGCTTTTTGTATAACCTGCTTGGTCGCAGTGGCCGCTATATCTTTGAAGGATTTAACTGCCGCAATCGCATCATCGAGTAGTTTGGTCGCTTTTTGGGCAGTCGATGCTGACTTTCCTAACAAGGTAGCGAAATTAACTGACTTAAGTTTTGTCAGCATGTTCACTAGTGTCTCAGAGATTTGCTTAGCAAGCGTCGCCGCTTTGGTAGCAGCCTTAGTCGCAACTTGGCTGATACCACTCATCAACTTCGCAGGATTGAACGCGATAAGTAAACCAGCAATCGCACAAGCGATCTCTAGGCCCATTTTTATCTTCTGACGCTTCTCGTCCGGTACGCCACAAGCTTCCATAATTTTGTCAGCAACAGTCGGTAAAACAACCAAAGTAACAGCCACAACCGCAACTGCTACCGCTGCTGCAGTTGCACCAAAAGTCACCACAGCTGACACAACAGCGGCAAGAACACCAAGGGCCATACCAATTTTGGCAAACAGTCCTCGTTTTTTCTCAGCCTTCTGCTGCTCTTTAAGGTCCTCAGATTGCTGTCTAATTGCGTCGATAGTTGAATCTCTTTGCAAATCAATCAATGATTTCTTTGCTTCAGAGTTCGCTTCGCCAGTCTGTGAAACCGCATTTGCCACTTTTTTATTGCTCTCTTCCAATTGGCGCCATAACGCACTTAGCGTGACGGAACTACCAGGAAGTGGCTGACTTGGCGACGCTTGTTCAGCCACCGCTTTTTCAGCCGTACCAGCCTGTTCGCTGGTACTATCATCTGCAGGAGCGACATAAGTCGTTGCTGAGACGGTATTCATGAATGTACTCATTACGTTTTCCCTTCATGTATTAGGCCGGGAATAAGCAGCCAAACCGGCATGCTATCTAATCTCAGTCGATGAGCGGCATGTCCCCGGCGATGTCATGCCCATTTATGCTGACTTTTCAATGCTATATGTTACGGGCAATGGCCATTTGCTCATCTCGGCATATTGATAACCAATACTTTAACGTCTGTTGAAGCATCTTAACCTGGTCACCAATGCGGTTTATTTCTTGGATATCATCGTCGGTGAGTTCGCGTTCTTTGAAATTGGTATACATATCTTCGAAATACTCAGCACCCAAGCCAATACCATTCCAGTCTATTACTTGGTGTCCATGTTGCGTGACTTCTCTCCAGCCTAGGTCACCAGCATTGTTGGTTCCCGTTTGGCCATCATTATCAAACACAAAATCGATTGCCGAAGGATAGCTAGTGTGTTCAACAATATACGCATCCAATTCACTAATGGGCGCAGTAAGAAACATATCGATCACAGATTGCTCAACTTTAGGTTCAATCGCCAAGTACCCGGCCATCAAAGCCATACGCAGCATTGGAGATAAATCTCCAGAATAGCCTGGGTCACATACAAAACCACCAGCGTTATCATAATTGTTTTTATACTGGCTTTTTAACGCAGAAACCCCACCGCACTTATCATCCATATAGGTAAGGATTTCGTGGCACAAACTGCCCTCTGGCGAATTGTCCATCATGAATTTATAGATATTTTCACACTCACTTGCGAAGCGACTACCGTTGTAGCCTTCATGATAACCATGAGAACCTGAGCCTGTGCTTTCAAGAAAATGGCGCATTTGATCTTCGATGCTTGCATACCCCTGTTTTCCTTCACCATAGCCGTGAGACATAAAGTCCATAATCGCAAGCTGAAACAGATCTTCCAGAGCATAACCCGAAGTATTACCACTGTTTTTTATGCCTTCAAACATCACAGCCATAGCACTTTCAAACATGGGCAAACCAGGTGTAGTCCAGCCTTTAATTATTTCTAACTGTTTGGCATACGCCTCGATTCCCTGAGCTAACACGATAGCAATTGCATCTTCAGGGTTACCTCCTGACATCAACATCACCACTTGCTTTTGGTGATTAGCCACCATAGATAAAACCTCAACGTCGGCAGGTGTACCCTCTAAAGTTGCGAGGGCTTTATCCGCTTTTTTCAGCTCTAACTCTGCTTTGTTAGTCGCGTCAATTTCCTTTTGAAGAGTTTGTGAATCAATGGTTTCATAATCACTTGAAACATCGCGCAGTATCAGCTCATTAATATTGCTAATCATTTTTTGCTCCCAATTTAATTCACTGCTCAAGACAAGTGCGGTGCTAATTGCTGCTTTAGAAATTCGTAACGTTTGATGTAAAATTCACTTAAACTTTCAGGTTTCACAATCAGCCAATGAACCGCTGCCTGCATGTGATCCTTGAGTTTGTAATAGCAAAGCGAAATATTCAGCATGGTTTCATTAAGGTCATTCGTTGGATAAGTTTTTAAAATATTCAACATATCTAACGCTTTCTTAAACTCACTTTTTTCTAGGTATATCGCTGCTAAACACCCAGGGCCACGATGGTCATATGGGTTCAATGATGAATAGGCGACAAATACTATTTCAGCTTCTTTAAACTGAAACTTATTATAAAACTCTACCCCGAGATCAAAGATGGATTTTAGGTGAGTTGTTGTGATTTTGTTGGAATCACGTTGCTCACTAATTTCCTTCAAAATTTCATCGCCATCAAGTAACGAGAAAAAGTCATCTCCTGGTTTACCAAAATTAATTGCTTGGTTTTTCATATTCTTTCACCCTAAATAATTGCAATTAAATCTCATCAGACTGGACAAGTATCGGAGCCAAAACTTGATGAACTACATTAGATAATCGGTATGGACTGGATGTCATCAATGGCGTGGCGGGTATATCTAAACCCAAGCGAATAGACCACAAAGTGGCAAGTCTTTTGTTGTATTGTGCTAGCATCAACAATCCAAGTTGCAAACTGTTCATGTTTTCCGGAATGCTTTGAAGACTTGCAGCATCGGACCAAAGACACAGCCTCTTTTCCAACTGCGCTCTTAACTCCAAAATAGCCCTACTGTTTCTAGTACTGCGATGAAGCTGATACTCCACTAAATAGCCAAGAGTACTTACAATTTTTCTGACTTGTCCCAGATTACTCGACAGCCACAAGTAGACTTCTTCATCGGTAAGAGAGGTTAAGACCAAAAAAGCATCCTGGCTTAGCTTGCGCTTGGTTAAACAGTGATGAAGTAGCTTTTGGTGTCGTTTTTTATGCGTTTTCATTGCCAGCCAATTGAACAAAGTAACTTACTGTCAATGTGTCAGATTCAGCGGCTAAGCCTTTCAAAAAGCGTTCGATATTACCTTTTTTGGTACTATCAAACTCATTCAAGCTCATGATTAAAACTGAGATACGCTTACTCTTCTCACCAGTGACGACAACGCTAGCTCGCAAAACATTAGGTATAACACTGAGTTTGTTATAAATTTCTCGACTTTCGAGCAAGTTGCCTTTTACCGTTTCTAGTTTGCTTAAACTGGCAAACTTGGATTCCAATAAATCGTTCAGATCTTCACGTTGAAAGTAGAAGTTAAACTGAGTCAGTAACTCCCTCGCTTTTGCCTCATCAGACTTTTCTACGTGAATATGATAATTTTCTTTTTCAGTGGATAAAGTAGCGGGTACTTGATGTTGAGCTAATAAAACTATCACTTTATTTGCCACATCAGCCGATTCAAAACTGGCAACTTGGCTAGCACCTTGTTCACCGCACCCTGCTAAAACAAGCAATAAAAATAAGTAAAACTTCTTCATCACTGAGCCTTCATCACTTCATTTATTGCATTCGCTGACTTAGATGCAATCTTTGTTACGGTTTCCTGATAGAGACTGTAATGAAATACTGACTGTTGCAATGCAAACGTATCTTGAACAGTAATCGCGTCTTGATTCGCATTAATTTTGTCAAGATTATCCAGAATCTCCTGAAAACCTTCACCAATATTATTGAAGGTATCTTCCAATACAGACGGTTGAATCTGCTCAATCATTAGATCCGGCATTGTCCTTCCTCTCAAACAACCTTTTAACAGGTAGTAGTTAAACCTTGCACATATGCTATGTAGCGTTTCAACACAGAGCCAATGAATCATTGTGAAATAAAACAAATTGTTCTTTCTTTATTACTTTCATGACCTTAGATTGGAGCATGCATAAAAAAACACGCTCTGAGATAAGCTGAAATTACGCTGAAAACTTATGAATTTGTTCAAGTAGCATCCAAAATCACAACTACACTGTAACGAGTTATCCTATGAAGGTTTGTTTAATGACAGCACATAAATTAACGTCACTCTTGTCTAAAGCACTGTACATTCTTATACCAATAGTGTGGGTTAATATTGCCAGTGGAAGCGAAGATATTATTAGAATAGCGATTGGTGAAGGCCACAAAGCGTTGGCTAAAAATCCTAACTATAAGCTTGGTGTTGAAGTGCCCATTTCCGAAATTTACAAAGAAGCTAATATTGATTTTGAATTCGTCTATCTACCTAACGAACGCGCTATTCAGTCTGTTGTTTCTGGACAATACGACGCACTAGGTCTGAGAGTTGCTGGGCTTGATAAAAATCCGAATATTATAAAAGTCGATGTCCCACTAGGTTCATTTGATGTTTATTTTCTTTCAAGAGGTGACAGATATATTAATAAATTAGAGGATGCTAAAGATGAAACGGTCGTCGCGCTTCACGGGGCTCGCTACGTTGATGCTTTAAAACAGTATAAGAAACTGCATCTGATTCATTCAGAGGAACAGGCAGCACTTATGTTAACAAAAGGAAGAGCTGATCTGTGGCTTGCCCCCCTACCTAGCTATCAGTTAGTCAAAGACACCTATCCTGAAATCAAAATATCCAGCCCAATCGTATCTAGAGAAAATGTTTACCACTATATTCATGCTTCCCAAGCACACCAACTTGAACGACTTGAGCGTGCAGCCAAGCGCTTTCTCGCCAAACGCCAATCACAGGCCAAGGCTGAGCAGCCAAACAAAAGTGACCTCTGAGTAAAGTGTCTAGCTAAGATTGAGTAGCCAAGCAAAAAAAAAACCATGCGTCTTCACACATGGTAAAACAAAAAGTGAATGACAGTGGATTATTCTCTTTTTGCGTTTTAAGCACCAAACATCAGTGCCAATATACAAAGACTAGGTCAAACCGACCCACTTAGCTAGGCCACTCAATAGGTTTCAAACTCGCCACTGTTGTAATCCGAGATAGCTTGTTCGATTTCTTGCATACTGTTCATAACAAAGGGGCCATAATGCACTAAAGGTTCATCAATAGGTTCGCCTTGAAGCACTAGCACGCCACTCGCAGTTTTTGCAGATAATTCAATGAGCTGACCTTGAGAGAATATCGCTAATTCACCCTGCTGAACGGCTTGATTATGCACATTTATCTGACCTCGATAAACATACAAAACAAGATTGGATGTATCTGTTGTCGTCATCTTTAAACTTTGATTTGGCTGCGATTGCCAGTCAGTAACAGACAAAGGCACACCCGTCTGGTTCAGAGGTCCACTGAGTGCAATATCGTTTACCGAGACTTGGCCAGCGAGTACTCGAACAAGCCCCAGTTCGTCACTAGCATATTCTGTAATCGTGTTGGACTGAAAGTCTCTATATTGTGCTGGTTTTACCTTATCCGCCGCTGGTTGATTGATCCATATTTGAAAACCATGGAGATCTCCTTCTTCCATAATTGGCATTTCACTATGAATCACTCCTTTGCCAGATGCCATCCACTGGGCTCCCCCAGCACGCAGCTCACCGATGTTACCCATATGATCTTTATGCTGGAAGTGACCTTTAAGCATATAAGTTAAGGTTTCAATTCCACGGTGGGGGTGAGGCGGAAAACCGCCAATATAGTCATTACGGTTATCAGATTTAAGCTCATCTAGCATTAGAAATGGGGAAAAGTGTGGGTTATCAAATCCTGTAACACGACTGATTTTTACTCCATCACCATCTGAAGTTGGCCGTGAGCGGATAACTTTCACAATCTCTCTTCGATAATTCATAACAAAGTCCCTCCATTGTAATAACTAGAGTTTATATCCACTAGTAAGAAAGTTAACCTTGTATTGTCTATCTACTTGTTCAAAATATTTGAAGTTATAATCACTAATCAGTGGTCAAAGAATTCACACATCAGCTCTGCACTTCCAATAATGATACAAAGCCGCCACATCACCAGAACACAACTCTTGCATCACCTTTTTTAACTCACTATCAGACCAATCCCACCATTTAATAGCCAGAAGCTGAGAAATTTCTTCTTCACTAAAGCGATATCGAATGTGTTTCGCAGGATTCGAACCAACGATTTGATACGGTTCCACGTCTTTAGTAACTACTGCGCGACTGGCGATTACAGCGCCATCACCAACATTCACACCAGCCATAATCATTGCTTCTGAACCAATCCAAACATCATTACCAATCACAGTATCTCCTGATGGTTTAAAGCCATCTTCAGCATTGGAGAAATCTTGACAGTCTTGATAATAAAAAGGAAACGTACTAATCCAATCGGTCCTATGTCCTTGATTGCCAGCCATCATAAATACAGCACCTGAGCCTATGGAGCAAAAGCTACCGATAATAAGCTTATCAACATCCTTAGACTCTGAGGATAAGTACCGCACGCAATGCTCAAAATTATGACTGTGGTAGTAACCTGAATAATAACTATGCCTGCCGACACGGATATTAGGATTAGTTATCTGTTCTTCTATGGGTTTGCCTTTAAACGGAGACTGGAAGTAATTGGTCATATCATTATTTTTCTAATTTTTACATATGTTTAACATGGATTAATGATAGAATCCAAGTGTTTTTGGAGGTATTCAAAGTGGCTTAACATACTAATCCAGTTTCAAACAACGAGTACCAGTTAGCCAAAGATTCACCATGCTCTGCAGATAATCGTCAATATCGCGATCAAATGTTGGTGTTCGCCATAGCAAATCGTATAATTTGGTTATTAGCCTGTAGTATCTGGATTGTGCATATGTCTTCAAAGTTTATCGAACGAGCTTGGTCTCATTCCTGCGTTACCATGGAGGAAAAGCTTGTTCTGCTCGCCCTGGCAGAGCTATCTGATCGCAGTGGTGCCGTCATTACTACCATGGATGAACTGCAAGCCATGACGAATGGATCGGAATCCAGTATTGATCACGTACTTGGAAAATTAGCGCTTGAACAAGCCATTATTTCACTCAGCAAAGCCCAGACTCGCAAACAAGGTAGCATCAAATGCAAAATCAATGTCGGTAACCAACATTCGATTCCCGTATACGCGACTTCAGAACCGATTGCCAAAGTCCCTCAATTCCACAAAACACAAGTTAAACCATTACAAGGTTCAGATTCTGGCACAAAAACCATTAACATAATGGATCTGTCGCCCAAGGTTATTGAAGCTTGGGCAGAAGTGATCATGTTTAGGTCTGGTTTTGCGAATCAAACTAGCGTATGGGCGAGTTTCGTTGATAAACTTAAGGCTTTAGGCCAGCCATTAATGAGCCAAGACGATATTAACAGCCGCCTGCATGCTCATTTACATTCAGAAAAAAGCTATGGGCAAAATAAAGGGTTCAAAAACAAACCCAATACAAGCAAAATGTCTCCCAATCAGGCCTTCAAGAAAAAGATGGCAAATTTCAACTTCGACTTTGACGATTAGGTAAGCAATGAAAAACATCAATGAAATCGCTTCTGATTGGCAGAAACAAGGTCATAGTAAGCCCGCACAGTCTTCAAACACTAGCATCAAAAAAACCAGCTCAACCAAGTTCCCTTCAAGCCCTGCAACTCCTGTCAGCCCATTGTCGACACAGGTAACCGGAGAGTTTAATCAAGGCCTTAAGGATGTTCTGCGCCCTTATACGGTAGAACAGCGCAAACATATTATGGCGTTTTTCGGCAAAATGCAGGAAAACTTCTCCACCCAGTTTACTCATATGTATGGCTCTGAGCCTGATGATGAATTTGCTGCGTTTGCTTCACAACTGTCTACAGAGGATGTAGAGAGAATCGTTCATCATTTACGTGAGCGATTACTTGCTGGTAAAGAGTGGCCCCCTGCTCTTGCCTTACTTTCCATGCTAAAAGACTTACCACTCAATACTGAGGTTTTAGAGGCGAGACATAGAATCTTGATCAAAAGAGAGCCTGTTACTCGAGTAGAAAAGTACATTTTTAACCGTAAAACGAGCTATCTAAGGTCGCTATCTGAAAAAAATCTCGCTGAAGAATTTAAGCTACTCTACATAAACGCTTATCAGG
Organism: Vibrio sp. Of14-4; assembly: GCF_022347625.1. Lineage (NCBI taxonomy): Bacteria > Pseudomonadati > Pseudomonadota > Gammaproteobacteria > Vibrionales > Vibrionaceae > Vibrio > Vibrio sp. Of14-4. The sequence goes on from NZ_JAKRGI010000037.1 coordinate 13,000, forward strand.
AAGTGCAGAATAATCTTGATCTTACATTGGATCAAAAAGAAAAAAATGTAGAACAAAATGTTCTAAAAGTTGAACCCACCCAAACCGACCTTGAAATACAACGTCGAATGACTCAAGGCCTCAAACCGACTGGGAATGTGGGTCATATTCTCTCGCGCATTGATAAACTTCGCCATGGTGATTCCTCTCAAACCGAACCAAGTTGGAACACAAATCAAGAAAGTAGCCAACCACTACAGGCTATCAACAAAAATAAGATTGATCGCGAACAGCAAGCTTTAATGGAGCAAATTCTAAGGGAAACCAACGGCGGCAATGAGAACGTTTAATATTTTAAAGAAAGAAAAAGACTTTTTTCTCGCCTCGATAGGCAAGTCTCATTGTAAAATCATTATCGATGACTACAGCCGTGAGCTGCCGCTTGGAGAAATAACACTGCATGTCGAAGAGGTCTCCAATAAGTATAAGTACTATTCAAACGAAGCGATTTTCAAACTCACCTTACCCGCAGGCGAGCAAGATAACATCGATATTTGCATGCTAAGTAGCGGGCGTAAAAATCACTTCATCTACAAAAAGTGTCTTAAACTGGGTGGCAAGTGGGAACCGATTCTCAATCAGTGGGTGTTCTCAACCTCTGTAGAGGAAAAAGTACGAGAGCTAGAAAATATTATTCAATCTGAAGAAGAGTATGTTGAAATTACGTTCAATGAAACCGTCACCGTTAATGATAAAGCCTTTACGATATTTGGTTACCCTATAAGCTCAACCGACTCGAACAAAACGGTGAAAGGTGTGAAATTGTATCGTGGGGATATTGCGGTGATCGGGACTAAAACTATTGTTGTTGCCGGGACTAAAGTTCGCTTATTTATCCCCAAACTCATGCGAGAAGACAGTAGCTTTCGAGAAGATTACCTTTGCATCACACACATGGAAAAAAAGCGTAAGCCTAACAAAAGAAAAACTTACTCTTGGGAATAAGTTTTTCTACCAAACCAACCCACCGCATCGTCTTTAGGCCATGACTGGTTCTCCAGCACACTTCTCTGTCGTTAAAGTTCTATGCTCTTCAATCAGTTCATCCAACACTTGATGTAATCGATTAGGGTTGGCTGTGGTTTGACCTGCAATGATGATATGTGCTGTATTTTTGGCCACCGCTAAATGGTACTTGCGCCATAATTGTTCCGAAGGTTTAGGAAACACAACAATCGGTGAGTTGTCATGACGCCACGCTGAAATCCCATGTTGATTCAACTTGATAACTACCTCTTGAGCCAGCTGCAAACAATCCGCTACTCGCTGCTTTTTGCTCTGCTCACTAGTGCTACGAATAAACTTCCATAGAAACAGAGGCGTTAAACCATTTCTTGAGCCTGATAAGGTTTTATCTGGCGCGGCAATATATTCTATCTGGTGACTCACTTTATCAGTATGTTTCTTTAGCGCTAAAACCATACCGCAAGGGATAGGTGAACCCAACATTTTATGGCCTGACACTGAGATAGAATCAATCCCATGTTTAAATGAGAACATAGGAGGATTATCAACGTAAGGAACTATCATGCCATGACATGCGGCATCCGCATGGATGTAGTATTGTTCGCGGTCAAAGCCAACTTTTTCCAAACGACGCTGAATTTGCTGTAAGTCATCAATGGCACCCAGCATAGTGGTGCCTATGTTGGCAAATATGATTGGTGATTTATCTATGTTTTCTTTGAGTAAACACTCCAGCGCATCGTAATCCATTTCGCCCCGAGAGTCTGACGCCACGACCTGATAGTCAATATTCAAAAAACGAACGATCTTCATCACTGAGTAATGAGTTTCCTGTGAAAAATACACCATTCCCGATGGAAATCTCTCTCTGGCAAGATAACAACCGTACATATTGCCTTCGGTACCACCATTGGTCACGTAACCCCACGCCTCATCCAAAGTGGTATGGTACAAGCGACAAAAATATTCGACCACATCTTGCTCGAATTCAAAGGTATTCATCGGGTAATTAGAAGGCTCTGCCCAGTCACCTACGTTATTGATGGAAAACTTAAAAAAAGACCATAAATCCCGATAGTCGTAATCTGTCGCAACAGGATAACCAAGCATTTGATGCTGGCTCTCCACACAGACTTTGTATAAATCTCTGAGTCTTTGAGTATCATCATAGGACAGCGGCATATGTATTCCTTTACATCTGTTTGGACACTGTTTTAATGCCGTTTTATTGCTCAAATTACAACCGTCTTTATAACCTAATGTTGTATTCTGTGAATGAACGGTGAGAATACATGCTTATTACTGAAGGATTAATTAATATCCGCCTCTCCATAGGTTCAATATAACCACAAGTAATTTAAAATTATTTTCTGATATCATACCGAAATTTATATAACTCAACATTTTCCAAATATTGAAATTTATAAATTGGTGCAATGACTATCCCATGGTCGAAAAAATATTAAATTAACTAGGCCATCTAAAAATGCTGGTGACAGATCTTATGCCCATCACCATATATGTCTAATTATCTAACATGTTTTTCAAACTTTCTGGCAATTCAAGTAGCCATTGACTGCTGTATTTTTTTAAAATAACGACTTCATTTCTGGTAATCAGCTTGCCGAATAGCCTTTCCTGTTTTTCAACATTAACATATTTCTTATCGTTATAATCAAACACATTAATGACTTTAAAAGATTCCAAGTTAGCCGTGTTACTGCCTGATGCCTGACCTAAAATAGAAAGAAACTGATTCATAAAATCAAGGCCTGACATTAACACAATATCTTCCTTGGACACAGTGTTACCAAATGCCATATTTTTTATAAACTTTATACTTGAATCATTATGTTCAAGACCTGATACCAGAACATCTTTTAAGCCACTGATATCATCAGGATGATAAAAGTTCGCAGATTGGTCAAAGCCTACTTTGGTTATAAAATCATAATATTGCTCAGTAAACTCTGTGGGTACCTGAGATAACGATAATTCCCCATCAATAATAACTCGCACATCGGTTATTAGCGCCGATGATGAGCTATATGGAGTAAACGTCATGCTTTTGTCGGCCAACCAATTGTCATAAACCCAATTAGATTCATCGATACAGTGCTTTGAAACTGTTTCTAAATTAACTCTATCACCAATAGTGGTATTGTGAATCTTATTGCCGCTGTTATCTTCGGCATAGGTATAAATCAAAATTCCGGATTGATCTGAAGAAGAAGGATCGATACCACTGTATGACGTTTGGATACAGACCCGCTCGATATCCGACAAAGCCATCGGCAACTTAGCAATGGCTTCGGCTCGCTGCTCAAGATAGCCATCCGCCAAATTGAAATAATCAAACTGAGGCGCTTGGTATAAAGCAGGCTCATTCATCACAGCAGGTAAGCCACTTTTTATTTCTGGCACAATAGAGAGTGTATCAGCAACAGACGGCGCAGAAAGAAATAATATTGCTAGTAGGTTATTTTTATTCATTGATTGCTCCTTTTTCAAGCAACAATATCAATTATTAGATTATTAGTTTCAAGAATTAATTAAAACAAATAAGAGTAAAATAGTTTTATGTGATAATTGTCTATAATGAATCATAATTTAAATACAAATAAGGCAATATAGAGTTTAATGTAATAAATAAAATATAAATCCAACCACATTAAAATAAATATATTTCTAAATTTATTATGTTTTTAAATCGGCTCTATGAAACTACGCCAAGAAGAAAACGATAACCGATCGCTAAAATCATTATGATGGACATAAGCAATCACAAAACCACTCAGAAGAAAGAATAAATCGACACCAAGCCAACCCTTCTCAGCAATATTGGTTACCCAATGGGGCAGCTTTCCCTCAAGTGGATATTGAGTTACCAAGTGATGTAATAAAACCCATAATGCGGCGATGCCTCTGATACCAGTTAATGCATCTATGTGCTTCTTTACCATACTTGTTTCTCTCTAAACTCAGCTTGTTAAAGTGTAGTGAGACAGCACAGATTTTGCCGAGTGTTAAGAGACAAGACTTTTAATAAACTCGATCAATCAACCAAAACCGATAGAATCTAAGTGACTTCTGGCTTACACTCTGGATGCAAACTGACACACCTATCTATTATGCTTAAGATTTCAAATACAGTTACACTTCACGCATGGGAAATTACGCTCACCGCAATACGAGCGCAGGGAGCCGGCGGGCAAAACGTGAATAAGGTTTCCTCAGCAATACATCTGCAGTTCGACATCATTCACTCCTCACTCCCAGACATTTACAAGCAGGGGTTGATGGCACTCAGTGATTCTCGAATTTCGAAACAAGGCATTCTCACGATAAAAGCGCAGCAATTTCGAACTCAGGAGCAAAACAGAGAGGACGCTCTGGAGCGGCTGGCTCAGATAATCCGTAGCGCAGTCCAAGTGCAGAAAAAACGCCGCCCAACAAAACCAAGCAGGGCGGCAAATGAAAAGCGGTTAAAGTCCAAAAATGCTCGTTCTCAAACCAAGTCTCTTCGAACAAGGGTGAGCCATTAATGACGCTCACCCATAGTGTTTATCTTGATTCAAGCGGGTAAGATCGATAGCTCCACATACCATAGGTACGCAGCGCATCACGATAAATACCCAGCAGCTCACCCTTACTGATTTGTTTTAACTCTTTAAGTGGTTTGTCTGGGTACGCGAGCGTATCAAAGGTAATGCCGCTAGGACCCGTTTGCCAACTGGCGATTTCAAACAGTACCTGCCCACGACGAACATGGCTGGCAGAACTGATGATTGTCGCGTGTTGTACCTTGTGTCTTGCAAGAGCATAACTACTAAACAACGCATTACCGACCGTACTAGTGGCATAGTTCTCTTCAATGATGCGATCTGCACTCACTCCTTTGGCTATTAGCCAGTCTGCCATCAGTTTGCCTTCCGTTTTGTGGCTTTGCGGCACGCCTCCTGTCAATACGATCAGTGCTTTCGGGTTCGCTTGCGCAAGCTTTAACGTTGTCTCAAGCCGTTCGATTAAAATGGAGTGCATAGAACCATCAGGGTTAAGCGCATAACCCAGAGTGACAATCGCGCCATTTTCACCAAGAGCACCCTTATCTACTTTCTCTTTTAGCGGAGTAGCAACCACGCGATCAATGGTTTGGAATATGCGGGTTAAATCTTGTGCTTTTCCAGCATTGAGTTTAGCCAGTGCCTGCCTATGCTTTTGAGACTCTGCTTGGTTACCATTAAATTTTTGCCACACGGCGAGATACGCGTGCAAATCAATATCATCAGGTGCGACAGATAAAGCTTGTTCGAACAATTCGATCGCTCGATCAACGTTCTTGTTATAAATCTGCGCGTTCGCAGCCGAAATCAACAGATCCGTTCGGTAAGGTTCAAGTTGATATGCTTGCAAAAGACGGTCAGTCACTATTTCCATATTACTTGGCATTTTTGCCGTAAAACCAGCATGAGAGACTCGCGCAGGTGACTTGAATGCGCTTACAGCATCATTTAACAGCTTATCGACGACCTCACGTTTTGTGACCAGATCCGTATATTGGGCAGAAGCCTGTACAGCGTGCTCTAAATCTGCGGTTGCAGGTGCTGACGCACCGAATGCCAATGCACCAGTGAGTAACAGCGAAATCAATGTTTTGTTCATGCAAAGTCCTAAGGATCTTATCTATCTCAATACCGAGTGTGGAGTTTATAAAATAAAAATTTAAAAACCGTGACAAAGGTTATGTTTTACACTTCCATAGTTACAGAGTGCTAAAACGAGAAGTAAGGTCACAAAGAGTGGGTATTAGGGCTTGATGGACATACTTAGCATGTCTATCAAGCCTTATTCATTGCTGATTATTCAATGGTGATGGTGTTTTTAACCTCACTAGGTAAGTCAGAATTATTAGGGCCTGAAACGATAACGGTATAGGTACCTAGCAACCAATCTCCCCAATCTAGAGTCTCTGTAGTCCAAGTGCCTTTGTCATCCACTTGTACATTTTGAGAATATTCTGAGATCTCGTCTCGTGTCACTTCAAGCTTCAAAAACGCCCCCGAAGCGACCCCAAGAGTACTACCATGAATGATGACTGCGCTTGAATCAATAGGATTATCGACTATCTCTTGATTTAGCGTTAGTAACGGCTTCACACTCACTGTCGCTGTGTTACTCACACTCGCTAAATCGCCCGAGGTACCAGACATATCTTGGTAACCCGTTACCTCGACCAAAAGCTCATCGCTCCCCGGCAACAACTGAATCTTTGAGCTTGTTCTCCCTACCCAAACACTGCTCGCGTCTTGATGGTCTGATTACCACTATTAACCCCTGTCACTGTGAGCGCTATCGTCCCTTCGGGCCATGTATTGATGTTGTATCCAGACAGACTCCAGCTGCCGCTTTCATCAGTATCAACGCTTTTCGTAAAGCTATGACTTTCATCCAAATAGACTTTCACTTCCAATCGGCTTTTCGCCTTAAAGCCCAAACTCTTACCTGACACCAACAATAATCGATTAATACCATCCGCTGTCACCACACTACTCAGGACCTTCAGCACCGGTTGAACAGAAAAAGACTGCTCGCGTCTTTCTCCACCACGGCCTGATACATCACTGTAACCCGTTACCTCGACCAAAAGCTCATCGCTCCCCGGC
>NZ_JAKRGI010000038.1:0-14883 GCF_022347625.1 Vibrio sp. Of14-4
TTCTATCGACAAAACGAGACTAAGCACTCAACAAAACAAGCCATTTTTCATACTCAAACCAGATTCAAACCTAATAAACTGTGCGGATACACAGCAAGGTAGAGTGGAGATGGCAAGTAAATTTTTAGAACAAAATGTTTTGGTCAAGATATCCGGACAGTTCAAGAATTGCTAGTCCACTCAGATGTGGCGATGACACAAATCTATACACATGTAATTGGTGAGCACTTTGCTGGTACTGTAAGCCCACTAAATAAAATTTCAGTAGAAAACCACGAGGCAAACCGATAGCTCTTGTAATCAACCCAAGTTCACTAAGTTTTAGTCTGAATCCAATCATTAGAAAAACTAAGTCGTATTTGGAATCGAGAGTTGAACAGCGAAAATAGTCTAAATTATTTCGGGGCAAAAATCCGTTATCTCCTTACTTCCTATATTCAAATACATTTGGGGGTGAGTCCCGTTTAGATAGAAGCGATTAGCCCTTGAACAAGGAGACATCACGCTAGGAGCGAATAACAGAAAACTGACAATTGCTGACAAAGGCTATATATAAAAATTATCGCTCTACAATAAGATGCTCCTAGAATCTATGTGTTTTGGAGTTACCTTGAAGTTTTTATTCCCAGTCTTTATGTCAGTGGTGGCCTTGGCCGGTTGTCAGTCTAACCCTGACTATCAAAAGCCTTACGTATTTCAATCTGATTGCCAAGAAGCGAGAGAGGGCAATGTGATGCCATTGACCTTTGTTGTCGATAGAAATTTGTCTCAAGCCAATGTCAATGGTGAGATATGCTCGGGATCGTATCAAGCTTTTGAGTCAATGACGCAGTTTTATCCTGATATCAAACTTCTCCGTTTGCAAAATGTACCAGGTTCACTAGATGATGAAACCAATTTGCGCTTAGCGACTAAGATCCATGATATGGGCATAAGTACCTTGCTTGAAAGTGATAGTCGGGTCGAATCTGGCGGTACAGACTTATTTTTGTCTGGTGTTGAGCGCAAAGTGGATCAGGGCGCAAAAGTTGGGGTTCATTCATGGGCGAGTGATGACGACAATGGCAATCTTGTTGAGGGCGCTGATCTTCCAGCTGAGGACCCACAGCACCAAGAATACATTGACTATTACCACAAGGTTGAGTTGATCAAGCCTGAAGAATTTTACTGGTTTACTCTGTACTCAGCCTCGTCTGATGACATGCATTACTTATCTCAAGATGAGCTGAAATACTTTGGTTTTAATACGCCTACTTTTGCTTTCTAAACTTTTGTTTTCTAGACTATGGCTTTCCTGAGGATGGCTCTTCGAACACTAGAATAAAGGGCAGCTTTTAATCCAAGCCCTTTATTCTAGTACACCAAAGCAAGGCGCTTAAAATTCTTCTCTTACCGTGCTTGCTTTTCTCCAGTTGTAGCTCTTTTTCGTTGTTTTATCAAAATCTGAGTCTAGGCACCTAGCTTGTGATATATAGCCACTTCCACGAGTGACTCCTAAACCGTGATAGCCAAACACCCTAGATTGGGGAAGGTGCTTATTTGCCTCGGTTTTTGCTGTTTTGGCAAGTGGTTCAGTACCTTGTTTTGTTTCTGATATATCACCCGTATTTTCAAATGATGACAGCGTTTCTCTATCAGCACTTTCACAGGCAGTAAGTTTAATTTTTACACCAGGCTTAACTTTATTTTTGACGAGGTGACTGACTTCTTTAATCACGTCAGCGATTGGTCTAGAGCCAGTCTCGGACTGGGTTGTTTGGTATAGCCTAGGCAACCCAGCGGCACCGTGACCGATAACATAGATGCTTTCTATCGTGTGATTGGGTAAGTTTTTGGGGTCGATGACTGAAAGCTGATTAATAGATTGATATTCACCCAGTATTTTGGTTTCTACTGGATATTCGCTGTGCACCGCGTTAACACCGCTTTGTTTGATTGAAGAGGTAAATCTCTTTTCATAATCTGGGCCTTCTTTTAAGCGCCCTTGTAGCTCCTGCTGCTTAAATTCCTTTAGTGAGATTTTCAATGCATCACGCTTGAGAGGGCAGCATATCAGAGGGAAAGGCTCTTTTCCTTTTAATACTCTTGCAGTGTTAATGCCTAGCGCTTGAGCGACCATATCGTGATTATTAAATGGGCTATATATAACCCCTGAAGGAACATTCGTTATTCGTTTAATACTACGAGAGAAACTTTCGAAGTCCTTGGCACTATCAAAAATATTATGAGTTTTTGTATTATAGCTACTTGTTGTGTTGCCTACCTGCAATGGCATAATTTACTTCCAACCATTTATGAATGATGCCAATTTTATCCAATATAAAAATTGTGGCTACTGCGGCTGTCGTAAATTAATACAAATTAATTTCTATATGTTTAAATATCGATTCTATGCCCAAATATGATGACTATAATTCTCTATTTTGTTATTTAAAGGTGTTTGTACATCGGCTATATAAAATGAATTGAAATTGAAAACTAATTTATTGGCGATCAATCAAAATATTGGCTAGGCGTTATTCCAAATCGGGCTTTGAAAGCAGTGATATAGCTGCTGGTGTTAGCATAGCCACAAGATAGGGCGGTGGAGGTGACACTCATACCTTGGCTAAGCAAAGTGAGAGAAGTGATTAATCGAGCTTGTTGTCGCCAAGTACTGAAGTTTATACCTGTCTCGCTTTTAAATACGCGACTTAGCGTTCTCGGGCTAGTTGCAAATTCTGCTGCTAATTCGTTTTGGGATCTTGTATCGTCAGGGTGGGACATGAGCCAATGAGCAAGACGACGTATGTTGTCTTTTTTCGGTAATGGCAGAAAAAGGTCATTTGACTGGCTTGAAGCAATTTCATCCACGAGCACATCGACTAATCGTTGTTGAGGCTCAGTCAGGTCTTTAAAGTTGAAGTTTTTTATCCGCTCAATTAAGGCAGAAATCAAGCTATTAGAAGCGATAACCTTTGCCTGGCTGTTCAGTGATGATACATGGGTGACAGGGAGGTAAATAATGAAGGCTTCTATCTCGGAAACTACACTGGATTTATGCTCTAAATGGGCTGGAATCCAACCAACAGAAGCGGGTGTCATTGTCCACTGTTGGTCAAGGGTTTCTATAGTAGCAGTGCCTTGAGTGAGCCAGTATAACTGAGCCATGTCATGTTGATGCCAATGAGTTTGTGAGTCTGAGTTGTGCTGTATAGATCTTGATTTCACGCTACTCATGATGGACTTTACCGCTATGATTGAAGCCAATTCGCAAAAATAGGTTGGTTTATTATTATGTATGATAATAACAGTGGATTGGCAAGGGGGCATTATCTCTTAGCTTGAACAAAGGCGCAATGGTCAATCTGCGTGTAGTCTTATACGCTTTTTGAACCATACTTAGTGTAAGAGGAAGCTCTCTAATATGATTTTTAACTTCCTTGCCAAAAATAATTGTGATTTTTTGTGGCATGCTTTATTGCATGCCACTTTTTTTAATAAAAAATGTTGATGAAATAAATATAATATTCAGCTTATAAAAATTAGGTTAATTTAAAATTTTATGTCTTATTATGTATTTTGAAGGGACGTATCTATCCCAGCCGTTAGATTTGCAATAATCAATGGCTTGTTTTTGAGAAAATACACCTAATTTTGAGCGTATACTGTCTAAATACTTTCTTACTGTATTAACTTGTAATGCTAATTGGATGGCAATGGTTTTGGTGTTATCGCCTTTTAAGAGAAAGTAAAGGACTTCCCACTCTCGATCAGTCAATATTGAGGTTGGTGGATTTAAGGTAATGGAAATGGGCTTGGAACCAAAAGTGGTAAATATGTCAGTGTCAAACTTCCTAGCCGGCTCAGCCCAAAAGAAAACACCAATAAATCTATCTTTTATATAAAAAGGCTTCTTATGAAATACCCAACCTTCAAGGAGTTTGTTCTTGCCAAAAGGGTGGATTTCGATAGAGCTTTTTGTCTCATTGGTGTCTATCACTAGTTGGTCATGGGCTTGAAAGGCATCTTGGAATTCATGAGTCTCAGTTGGAAGTTCACCGTCCAAGCGCCCCTCAATATCAAAGGACTTAGATAAGTTCTGCATTCTTCGGTATGCGGGATTAATATAAACGAAACGGTAGCTAGGGTCTTTGAGCCCACAAGGCCAATCAAAGCTTTCCCAAAATGCGATTAAATCGGACGATAAAGTCATAGAGCCCTCCTTTACGAGGGATGCTAACATTATGCAACTGATTTAACAATTGAGAGGTGGTTTTCATCGGCGGTAAACGAGATGCGATAAAAGCGTTTTAGTCGATGGAGTCACCCCAACAATAATGGTAACGTTTATTACTTAAAACGCTTTATTTCATCTAATACTCAATTAATCGATTAACCCATATTCATCGCTAAGAATATTAATAATCTCTTGCTTAGGATTATTCGATAACTGAATGGATTTTCCAGTTATCTTTTCAGCGATATTGATATAGGTTCTAGAAATATCCATCAATTCCTCAGAGGGTAGTTCATTATCTCTAGCCAGAGTTTCTCGCTCCGCCATTCGTTCTTTGTTAAGTAGAATGTCTGGGTCCGGGAAGTGGTTTAATAAGAACTGTCTGAAACCTTCCTTTGAGTTTTCAACGATGCGACCATTTTGGTACTCATGTTCATCCCAAATCCGAGAGGAATCTGGTGTTCCGACTTCATCCATATAGATAAGTTTTTCATTACCGGATGCGTCTTCAACATAGCCGAATTCAAATTTTGTATCGACGAAGATTTGATTGACTTCAGATAAAGCTTGGCTAATCAGGTTAAACCCTTCACTAAGTAGTTTTTCGTAGAGTTGAATATCATCGAGGCTTGAGAAGTTAAACGCAGCAAAGTTTTCTTCGATGTTTTTACGAGTAATGTTTACATCGTCAGCTTCTGGTACACCGGGAATGTTTTTTAAGATCCCCTTTGTGGAAGGGGTCATCAATAATTCAGGGAGCTGAGTATCTTTTTTAAGTCCCTCTGGCAGCTCAATACCGCAGAAATTGCGTTCACCTTTTTCATAAGCACGCCACATTGAGCCTGTTATGTATTGGCGACAAATGGCTTCAATCATAATTGGCTTTGCTTTTTGAACTATCCAGACCAAGGGATGAGGGACATCGAGTATATGACTGTCGGCAAGACCATTTTGTTTGAACAAGCTAAACCAATGATTGGAAATAGCATTAAGTGCTGCGCCTTTGCCCGGCACCCCTTTTAATCCGCCTTGGCCGTGCCAAATACAATCAAAAGCTGAGATACGGTCACTGATCACCATGATAGCGAGAGGAGCATCAGGTGCGACGTCATAGCCTTTCTCTTCAATCAGGCGGCGGCTATCTTGCTCGGTTAGCCAGTAAACAGAACGAACTTTACCACTGTGGACTGGTTTGTGAGTACGAATGGGAAGGTCATCATTTGTAGCAAGAACTTGATCAGCAAGAGTCATCTGGATAATCCTATCTGTGTCAGAAATTTACGATTGTAACCGCGCTTATAATCGATTTGGATTGAATCATACCAGAAATAACGCAGGCTGCCACAAAAAAGCAAACGTTTGCATTATGTGCGAATGAATAAAACGGATAAGGTAAGAGGGCTAACTATCCGGTGATACCCATCGGTGTTCGAAGTTAGTGGTAATGCATGTGTCCTTTCTCAATAAAAATAACCTGACAACCATACTCAGCAGCCAAATCACTCAGCATCTTTTGATCAAATGTACTGACTTTATTAGAAGCGACAATCGCACTGGCATTACGTGATTTTATTGCCTTCTCGACGATGGCACATTCACACAAAGTCTTTGAGGGCTTCAAATGAATAATATTTCCGCAGTTCACGTTATAGGCGTTGAAGATATCCAAGCTCGGTCTAGGGCATTCCGCAGTAAACAGAATCCATTGCTTTTGATCGGACAGTCCAGCTAGGCGTTTGATGGATTCACTTTGATCTGCCCAATGGTAGTGTGCTACTGCCAAGCGATTGGTTGAATGTAAATGAAGCATCTATACTGTCCTTATATCCAATACTGTATGTATATACAGTAGTTGTTTTATTTACAAGGATCAAGAGAAAACCGTCATTAGTGATGGTTTTATATTTATATAAATTTGGGTTGAGATTAGGCTTAACCTAATGAATTTTATTAATAATTAAAGAGTTATTAGGACGTTTGTAATGGATGTTTAATAAACAAATATGTGATCTTAACCGGTTTTAATGAATGGTAAATCTCTCGCGTTTTCAGGTTACTGGTCTAAAAAACGCTCTGGGTAATCGCTGAAAATACCATCTAAATTACTAAGGGATTGGATGTCTGAGGGCCTATTTACGGTAAAGCACCAGACTTGATAGCCGTGGTCTTGGAGTTTGTGAACATCTTTTTCAGTTGCAAACCGATAATTGAGGTTACAACCGAATGCCGATATTGTTTCCAACAATTTGATATCTCGGGGAAGCAGTTTTTCTGTGAGTACTGCAATGCGACAATCAGGTAATACGGCGTGCAGCTCGATTAGTGTCCCATGATCAAAACTAGAAAGTAGAATTGAATCATTGCAAAGGGGTGAAGACTCTAAATCATGTTTCAAAAGTTGAGCAACATGCGCTTTATCGTGTCGGTCTACTTTTAATTCTAAGTTGAGTTTTAGGTTTAATTCATCAGCCAGCAAAAGTAATTCTGTTAGAGTCATTATGGGTTGCTGGTCAGGCTGGTCACCAAATTTGGCACCAAAATCAAATTGACGAAGTTCTGCGAGCGTCTGTTCGTCAATGCGTCCGCTGCCGTTACTGCATCGGTCAATGGTATGGTCGTGACAAATAACCAAAATATTGTCTTTGGTTGGTTGTACGTCGACTTCGACCCATTCAAGCCCTAATTTAGCCGCCGCTTCAATGCTGACTTTGGTGTTTTCAGGGTGGTGTCCTGCAACCCCGCGATGACCAATGATCTTCATTATTTTTCCTATATCTAATGCTCAACTGTGTTAGACCACGTTCTAGGTTGGCTTTTCATCGCCATATTAAAGCCAGATCTGACACTATCAGGCATCATAATTTTGCAGATAAGTTAATTTAAGAGTAGCGAAATTGAACGCAGAGAGTAAAGCAACTTGGATGTTAGTTGGGGCAACAACGGGTGCGGTCTTATCTTATTTTCGCTGGTTTTTTATCGAACTGGCGGGCGACTTTAGAGCTTATTTACCTCTAAGTAGCATCATGGATAACTGGTCTGACTTCACGATCTAGAGCTTATAAGCTTCTCAATTAAACATGGGTTGCTAAATTAAACTGGTCAGGGTTTGTTAATACTGTGTTACAACATGAAGCTACATGCTATTAATGGTTACATACAAAAAATTTATCTTGTGGAATATGACGATAAACTTATGCTTTTAGATGGCGCGAGTAGAGCGGATATTCCCTATATTGAACGTTATATTACCGATGAAATCGGCCAGCCTTTTTCAAACCTCAAAGTGGTTATCGTCACACATATGCATCCGGATCATGCTGGGGCCGCGCATAAACTCAGAGATCTAACGGGGTGTGTCTTGGTGTCGGCGAATAAGAGCAAGCAGTGGTATGAAGGGCTTGACGGTATGCTTATGCATTTCACTGACTTAATACTTGCTCGATGGGTGGCAGGAAGACTAAAGAAACCTAAAAGAACACTTTGGTACCCAAGGTACTTACAGCCTGATGTCACACTAAATGATAGTCAGCCTGTGCCTTATTTCGAAGATTGGGTGGTATTGGAAACTCCGGGCCACACAGATCGAGATTTATCTGTTTATCACAAGCAGCAAGATATTCTTTATGTTGCTGACTTAATAGTGAAAGTCAAAAAGCGTTTGATTGCTCCTTTTCCAATTTTTCATCCCAATAAATACCGCCAATCACTTGAACGGGTTTACAGCATGCAGCCTAAAACCTTGTTACTTGCTCACGGCGGTGAAGTAACACTGGATGAAAATGCCTACCAGCACCTTATTAGTGTGGCTCCCTGCACGCCAGCAACGCATTGGAGGGCAACAAAAGTTAAACTTCGCAGCCTTCTTAGCTCTGTATGGTCGTTTGGCTTTGCGGAAAAGTAATAAACCTCTATTTTCATTAGTGTTATTATTCTGTGTCTTGCTTAAAAGTTGGGTTAAAATTGTTCAACTCAGACTATTTGAGAGATTATATTGAGTAATAGACATATAGATGATTGAAATTTTGCACAATCACGTTAACATACGCACAAATGGAAATGAGATTGCGTCTCAATAAATGATTGAGCTGCTCAAAAAAATAGACACATTATGAAACTAATAGCCCCCAGCTTTGTGTTGATCCTTGCATCATTTAGTACCAATACTGTCGCAACAAGCTTTGAAAACGCGCAGTCCATCCAACTAAGTACCAATACGGCTTCGGCATCTAGCCAAAAACGAATAGATACTGTCGCAGAGAACACTCTCATTCTTCAAGGAGATATCGATCAGCTCAAGGAAGAGATTAAAAACTTACAAGTATATCAAAATCACCTTACAGCTCTGATCGAGAGCCAGTCGGAAGAAGCGTTAAACCTAGAAAGTCAAATTGAAGAGATCAACAACACACGTCAAGGTGTCGTGCCTCTTATGTATCAAATGATATCTGGATTAAAAGACTTTGTAGAATCCGACCTTCCAATAAAATACGACACGCGACTAGAGCGTATTTCTAAGCTTGAAAAAATGATGGTACGTGCCGATGTGAGTGATGCGGAAAAGTATCGCCGAATACTTGAAGCGTATCAGATAGAGCTTGATTACGGCGTAAAACTGGGAACTTATCAAGGTAAGATTTCAGTGGATGGAAACTTTCGTCAAGTACAAGTTCTTCACCTTGGGAGAGTTTCTTTAGTTGCACGCAGTTTGGATGGCACTAAGTCATGGGTATGGGATCAATTACAAAACCAATGGCTACAGCTTGATAGCTCCATTAAGCCTGATCTAGACAAAGCCTTTAATGTTGCTACTAAGCAAGCGGCGCCAAGTCTACTCTCATTACCCCTATCACAAACTTTGGAGTCAAAATAAATGAAATCTAAACTAATGATTTTTCTTTTGACTCTATCGGTCTTGCCATTTTCAGTTTATTCAAATAATGACATCGTCAGCAAAGCAAAAGTTGAAAGTGTTAGCCAAGGTCAGCATAACCAAAAACGTGAATCCACATTTCAACAAACAGAGAAAGAGCTTAAATCTCTTAAAGCATCGCTTCTTAAGCAGCGTAATAATATCCAAAAACACAATGATGAATTGGTTTCTGAGTTTGCAGACAACGAAAAAAAGCTTGCTAAATTGGAAGAAAAGCTTCGACTTGAGACGGGAAGCCTTGGCGAAGTGTTTGGAGTCGTGCGACAAAATGCGAAGCAATTAGAATCTGAGTTAAATAGCTCAGTTACTTCTGCTGATGCACAAAATTATAGAGATATTGTACAAAAAGTTGCCGCTGCGACAGAATTACCTTCAATGCAGCAGCTCACTGGGCTATGGAAAGCACTTGAAGAGCAAATACAAGCGAGTAGCCAACTAGCATCCACCCAGGTCAGTTTTGTTAATGGTGCTGGAGAAATACAGAAAGAAACGGCTATTAGAGTTGGCTCATTGGGCCTCGTTTCAGAGGCCGGATACCTGAAATGGAATGCTATCAAAGGTGAGGCGCAGCTTTATCCTAAACAGCCAGAAAATACTCCGACTCTTTCTAAGCTTAGTTCTGGTCCGATGCAGGATACTGTACTGGATCCGACTCGCGGTATGTTGCTTGAACAGCTAGCTCATAGTCCAAGCTTGATGGATAGGGTGAAAGCTGGCGGCGTGTTAGGGCAAGTGATTCTTGGTTTACTTTTGATTGGCATGATTATCGCCTTTTTTAGGGGAATCATCTTATCCAAAGCACGTCAAAAGATTCGAACTCAACTTAAGTCACCTCAGGTACCGGGAGATAACCCTCTTGGCCGTGTATTAGCTGTATACAAAAAAGATAAATGCTTGAGCGTTGAGGCACTTGAACTGCGCTTACTTGAAGTTGTTGTTGATGAACAATCGCAACTTGAAAAGGGACTGTCCATGCTTAAGTTGCTAGCTGCTTTGGCGCCTATGTTAGGGTTATTAGGTACGGTAATCGGAATGATAGAGACATTCCAAGTGATTACCCAATTTGGTAATGGTGACCCTAAAGTGATGGCTGGTGGAATATCTATGGCCTTGGTGACGACAGTTCTTGGTCTGGTTGCTGCTATGCCACTTTTACTAGCCCATAATATCCTGAGTTCACAGGCTGAACTGATTCGTAATACTCTAGAAAAACAAGGTATTTCGTTAGTTGCTCAACAAGCAGAGAAAGACTCTGTCGGCGATGAGGCATCTCTGGAGAGAGTCGCTTAATGGATATATTCATTGCAATGCTGCCCGAGTTTGTCACTGGAAGTCCATGGTTGATATCTTTGCAAAGCTTTATGCAGCAAGGTGGTCAACTACTATGGTGGTTATTTGGGGTGGTGGCTTTATGTTGGATTCTAATGATAGAGCGCTTGATATACTTATTTGTTGAGTTCCCTAAACACAGAGCATCTTGGATTAAAAGCTGGCATTCAAGGAGTGAACAAGACTCATGGTATGCCCGTTCAATTCGTGATGGTTGGTTGGCACAAGCCCACACAAAACTCTACCAAAATATAAATATCATTAAAGTATTGGTGGCCATTTGTCCAATGCTTGGCCTGTTGGGAACAGTTACTGGAATGATCTCGGTTTTTGATGTAATGGCTAACCAAGGCAGCAGTAATCCTAAGTTAATGGCTTCGGGGATCTCGTTGGCGACTTTGCCGACAATGGCGGGTATGGTGGCAGCTTTATTTGGCATGTTTTTCCATGCTCGTTTGCTCAAAGCCTGCCAAGTAAGAGAAGTGAAATTAGAAAAATCGTTAAGGAGTCAGCGATGAGACTGGGCCGACGTCATCATAAACAAGAAGAAGCTCAGGTTGATCTGACTTCTATGCTTGATATCGTGTTTATCATGCTGATTTTTTTCATTGTGACCAGCTCTTTTGTCAGAGAGTCTGGGGTTGAAGTTAATCGTCCGCAGGCTAGCAGTGCCGTTAGTCAGAAAGATGCGGGTATCTTCATTGCAGTTACCTCTTCTAACGATATATACATAGATAAGAGAGTGGTTGATGCAGAGCGGGTTCAAGCGGCGTTGGAGCATTTACTGTTGGACAAGCCCGATGCAGCTTTGGTTATTCAGGCTGATGAACATGCTTACAGTGGAACTGTGGTTAAGGTGATGGACGCAGCTAAAGAAGCAGGGGTCAAGAATATCGCACTCGCAGCGGAGAAAAAATAATGGTGCGCTGGATTGTCGCTGTTCCAATCGCTGGATTATGCACTTTAACAGTATTCACATTAATGGCTTGGATGGTCAATATTAATAATAGGCAGGCTCCAACTGATGAAGCACCGTTGAGGTTTGATATGCTTGTTGTTGAGAATGACTCTAATACCCAACGTCGACAGCGAAGTGTTCCAGAGCAACCCAAAACGCCTCAAATGCCAGAGCAGCAGCCTGTATCACGTGTTGATAATTCAATAGCGAATATCTCTGATATGCAGAGTCCATTACTTGGCCTTGATACCAGTATTCAAGGTTTAGCCATTAGCGCGCCGGAGTTTGGTGATTTTGGTGTTCAGCAGCAAGTCATGCCTCTCTATCGAGTTGAGCCTCGTTATCCCTCCAAAGCTTTAAAGCGTAAGGTGGAAGGCTATGTTCAGGTTATGTTCACTATAGATGCAACCGGAAAGCCAGTTGATATTCAAGTTCAGAAATCAGAGCCCAAATATATGTTTGACCGAGAGGCTATTTATGCGATTAAGAAGTGGAAATATCAGCCAATGATTGTTGATGGTAAGGCTGTGGCTCAGCAGGGCCAGACGGTAAAATTGGAGTTTACATTATCAAAATGATTAAACAATGTGCCTTGATTACAGTATGCCTTATGTCATCTCTTGCTGTTTCTGCTGAGCTCAGTCGTTACACAGCTGGACGCCTTCAACAGGCCAACCAGCTAGCGCAGGACGAAAAATTCAAGCAAGCGATCACAGTTTTACGCGAGACCAATACTTCGTTTGATTACGATAAAGCGTTTGTAGCAAGAGTTATGGCGGTTTTTTACTGGCAAGATGGTCAAACAAAACATGCGATTGAGCAAATGGACTATGCCGTTGCTAGCGGCCTGTTAAAAGATGAACAAGCTTGGGTAAGTGAACGCATGCTTGCCGATCTCTACTTAACAGAGCGCCAATTTAAGCAAGCACTAAAGCATTACTACCAACTGGTTGAAATGGTGCCTAAAGATCATCAAAAAAATGATATTTGGCTACGTATCGCGCAATCTCATTATCAGTTGGAGCAATGGGGCGATGTGGTCATATCGGTCAAACGCTATTTAAACTATGATGTGCAAGACCGCCTGCAACCGCTATCTCTGATGCTAGGTGCTCAGTTAGCATTAAATCTTCCACATGATGCAATAGTTACATTGGGCCAGTTAATAGAAATAGAGCCTAAAAAGCTGCAGTGGTGGAGACAATTATCCACGTTGCAAATGCAAGTAGGTAAAGAAAAACAGGCCCTTGGGACTTTGTCGCTTGCTAAGCTTAACGGCCTAGCATTAAGTCAAAATGATCGCCGAATACTTGCTCAGTTATATGCCAAACAAGGTATTCCAGAAAGGGCTGCGATCGAAATTAGTCAACTAAAGGATGCTCAGACAGACATTCAACTACTTGTCGAGCAGGCCACATATTGGCAACTGGCGAAACAGTGGGACACGGCAATTTCGATCTGGAAGAAAACAGTGCAAACGGCTCCGAAATACAATTGGAACCTTGCGCAGCTTCTTATCCAGCAAGGATATTATCAAGAATCTGTTTCGGTTCTTGATAAAGTTGAGGGAAGGCGGGCGGCTGTCGCATTAGCGAAAACTCGTGTGTTCTATAAACTCGAACAGTTAGGCAAAGCTTTGTCTCAAGCTAAACGGGCCGAACAGCTTGAACCTTCAAGTCAAGCCAAAAGTTGGATAAAGTTTTTGTCTCAGCAAGGTGCAGCCTCAAACCTTCCAAAAACAGAAGCATAAATAAACGGAGAGTGTAGCGTGCTCTCCTTCTATATGTTTTTAAAAACTTGGTCTGGTGAGTTATTTCAAATGTTACACCTAGTGTTGAAGACTACTTTGTCAAAGGCAACATTAGAGTCTGTTTTCACACATCTTCGTATTTTACTCCAAACAAATCCGCGCGTCTCACTAATGAGAATCATTAGATTCAAATAAAAATGAAAATAGCACTTTTATAGAGTCACTACTAAGCTGATAGTGAGTAATTGTATTTGTTTTGTTTATATATATTAAAAATAACTTACAAAACATATGTATGTTATCAGTTGATCGTTATGTCTAGGACCTGTGTTTGACATCTCGAATATGAAACTTGTTTGCTATTAATTGCTAGCTTATTCAATCTGACTAGGTTTGAATAGCTGGTATTTAAACCAAAGTCGGTTCTTTAGAACCAACGCTTTTAACGACTTCGTTCGGTTTTTTATGTCCGCAGGGAGCGTTAGTAGAGGAAGTATAATGAGTGTTGAAAAGTTGATAGTTGCTGGCAATCTAGCTGCGGGTGAGACAATAGTTATCGAGAGAGACGGTAGTGTTCGATTATTGGACGGTAGTGGTACTGTTGAGTCTGGCGAACTGGTCCTTTCAAACCCTAACCCTAGCGAGCCAAATCTAAACATCGGCTTAGCAGATGACGGTAACGATATACAAGATATCACCAGTGAAATTGATGAGATTTTGGCAGCTCTTGAGGAAGGGCAGGATCCAACAGAGTTGGGGGATGAATTTGCAACGGCTGCTGGCGGTCAAGTTGGATCAGGTCCGTCAGGAATTGAGTCCATACTGAGAACTGCCGAAATAACAACGCCAAGAACAGATTATGAAACATCTGGGATCTTCAGTCAATTTGGGCTAACCACAACACAAAGCCTCACCCTCCTCAATCAGTTTCAAGCGTTTCAACAACCACCGCCCTTCACAGATACTAACAGCAACCCCATTGGTGACGACCTTTCGTTCGTAACTAATGAGGATACATCGGTGAGCGGCCAAGTGTTTGCAACAGACCCAAACCCTGACGACATACTTGCTTTTTCAGTAACTAGTCAGCCATTGAACGGAAGCGTAGAGCTAAACTCAGTGTCTGGAACTTGGACATACGTACCCAATACCAATTTTGATGGAAACGATACTTTTATCATTACTGTCGATGATGGTAATGGAGGGACCGACACTTTATCAGTTGATATTGAGGTTGTTCCTATTCCTGAAGTTTCGCTAATAGGTCCTTCATCGTTAAACGAAGGTGAAAACGCTAATTACGTTATTGAGTTTGATAAGCCCTCAACCCAAGTTACCAGCATAACCCTCTCTATTTCCGCGAGCACTGCTGAACTTGAAGATTTGACAACCGTCACTGTAACAACTCCCGACGGCACTATCATTAGTATTGGGCCCGATGGTACGATCGAAGTTCCGATTGGCGTTACGTCTTTGGATGTGTCGATAGGAACCATAAATGATACGGTATTTGAAGGTAATGAAACGTTTCAAGTCGGTGTGACTTCAGGGTTTGGTACTCTGGGCGACGGTGAGCAAAACACTGTCATTCTTGATAATGACACGCCAACCTTATCGGTGAGTACAGAGACGGTCATAGAAGGTCAAGCGGCGCTGTTTGATGTGGCTTTGTCGAATGACGTGGACGGTGACGTTCG
>NZ_JAKRGI010000039.1:0-11186 GCF_022347625.1 Vibrio sp. Of14-4
TATTAGATTTTCGTGCGTCCTTAGCTCAGCTGGATAGAGTACCTGGCTACGAACCAGGCGGTCGGAGGTTCGAATCCTCCAGGACGCGCCACTTATTTTTGGGGATTGATATTCCTGATATTCAATATCAAATCATTGCGCGCTCGTAGCTCAGCTGGATAGAGTACCTGGCTACGAACCAGGCGGTCGAAGGTTCGAATCCTTCCGAGCGCGCCATACCTCAAAACTCTTCACTAAATAAACCGTTACTTATATTTTTACATATCTTTATCACAACTAAGCTGCTATCAATCTTATAGCGCGTTTTGATCATTGGGTGATGAGTCTTGATTTCGTAGTTCTCCTACTTAGATTGGTTTAAACTTCTCTTGAAAATTGCAATTGAGAACCATCTTTAAAGTTGTCATAAAACCACTTTACAACGGGCTTATTACTTAGCGCTGATTTAGTAGTTACAAAGTATAATTCCAGCTCCATGAAGGCTTCAGTATCGTACACATAGTCATTACCAAGTTCTAAGGCTTTACTCGTTGTACAACATCCAATGAATGGTGTTTTTTTGATCACCTCAAAATAGTTGGCCGCACTCTGGGTAATGAAGCCAACCTGACTGTCTGGTGGTATACCCATATATTCATGTATAAAGCTGCCTGTTTTTCCTAGCCAGGTATATTTTGCAAATTGCATATCTTTGGTAAGTCTTCTGACTGAAATTGAATCGTGATATTTCTTTGATGCCAGAAGCTTGATGGGATAAGTCCCTATTCTTTGTGAGACGAAACTGGATGAGTGGTTTGGTGACACATCGAGCATGAAATCCAACTCGCCAATAATAAGTGAAGTATATGCTGCCTCATAGGACTCAGGTCTTATTCCTTCATTGACTATGAGTTGTGTGTTGAACTCATTATTAAATTTAACCAATGAATCGACCAAGTTGTAGGATGCGATTTGAGGAGGTATCAGCACATTAATATGCCTAGTGATAGATTTAAATAAATTGTACTTGTTGAGTAGGTCTTTGTGTGTCGTTGACAAATGTCCATATAGCGTATGGGCATAGGTTGTTGGTTTAAAATCGCCATTACTTTTTATAAAAAGCGGTGATGGGCTATCTTCTTCTAATGACTTAATTGATTTTGATATAGTTCCTAGTGATACCCCTAACTCTGAAGACGTTTTGCGAAAGTTTCCTTTTTCATACAAAGTAATAAATATCACTATATTTATTAACTGACTTCTCATTATAAATCCTTTTTATTATGGTCTCTAATTCCATTATTATCTATCAATCTTACAATATTTTTATTTCTTAGGATAGAGCATTTGCTCTATCTATGTTTTTGTTTTCATTTTTAAATCATTCACTTAACTCAGTGATTTTATACCGGTAGGTATGATAGGTAGTAAAGAAATAATTATGCTTTAAATGAGTAGCTAAGTTAGAGGTGTAATTAATATTTTTGATTTATGAGCATTCTGTAGAAATAAATATAAAGTAATTTTATTTTATATATAAATCGATAATAAAGGTAATAAAAATTTTTAATAATATTTAATTGAAATATAAATATGGAGAGTGGTCTTCATTAGAAACTTAAATGATGTTAATTTTCACATAAACAGCGCACTAATAATGGTTAATTTATTGGTGCGCTGGATAGATAGGTTATGTTTTTGATAAGATGTATTCAGAACAATGGACTTTTAACGTGATAAGCTAGTACCTAAGCGTTTAGTCTTCAGGTTCTGTGTATTCGTCCCATGCTTGTTCCCAAGTGCTTCCCTCACCAGGCGCATAATAACTAGGGTCCATATTACACCATTCTTCCCACTTGCACTGGTAAGTTAGAGAGTTGGTCGGTTGAAACACAATTTGTCCATCATGGTAATCACTTGTACCGTTAACAACTGCTTCAGGGTCGTACTCTTCGTATCCATTCGGATTATCTGGGTTGTCTGGGTTGTCTGGGCCGCTAATACTGCTTAAATTGGGTGTGAAAACAATTTTAACTAGATTCTCGTCCGGTATCTCATGGCTTCCGCAGTCTTTAAAGCTGTGACCTTTTTTATCCGTAGCGTCCATATATACACCTGGGTTTTGTTGCGAAGAGCCATTGCACTGGCCTTTTTCATTCAGATCCCACTCGTTGTTTTGTCCATGTCCATTGAAAAAGGAATCGGATTTAAATTCATCAATAGTATTGCCTTCACCATTGAGTAGGACGTTGAACTCCGCTTTCATTTTTCCATCACCGTTAATCTTTCCCTCTATAATATCGTGTCCGCAGTATTCAGCTGCAGGGGATCCAGCTTGTATAGTAATGTCTTCTGAAAGTGTTTCCTCCGTTCCTCCATTATTAGTGTCATAGACGCTTTGGTAGGTTTCAATTACTAAGTTTTCTGAGGGGCTTTCCAATAACTTCACACATAATTTTTGTCTAGGGTTTCCATTAATTCCTGCAAGAGTATTAGCAGAAAAAACACATCCAAGCCCTACTACTCCCAGTGTAATGATAATGTTCTTTTTCATTATATTAACTCCATATTACTTGATTTTTACGTCGAAAAATAAATATCAAACTAAAATGCACCGAGTTTGAATTATTACTATTTGGGCTAGGAAATCTAAGCTAATAAACCCAAACGTCCTTATTATTTCATGGTAAAAAAAAAGGGGAAGTAAACAATGTGTTCACTCGAACTCGGCTTGAAAAGCATATCAATAGTTTCTAATGTTTCTTGAAAACTATACCGCACACCAGTTCTGATAGTTTCGAAAGGTTTTGGCTAGCTAAGTTCTTCTATTGTTTATATTGAAACTATATCTCATTGATGTATATGAAATAGAACCATTAGCCTCAAACGACTTTGCGATCAAAAGATATTATAAATGGCTGAGCATTGTACTCGGCGTATACTGGTATACGTATATCTAATTACCCATTTCATAGCTCAGCTCTTAACATGACAAGTTGCAGTCACATCGCCAAAAGAGTGCAACTCACATGAAATCAGAATCTCTATGCTTTACTTACTATCAATAGGTGACTTGTGCCGTATTGGACAGATTTCTTGATTGATTCAGCGCTCATTTTATGAGCCCACGATGAGGTTATTGGCTAATTTTAGTTTTAGCAGTTAACTCGTTAGTAATAAATGGTATATATTCAAAAGGATGCTTTGCATCTTTTTTGTTGTCGTTATGGATATGAACAAATGGAAAACAAACAAATCGCGATTACTCAATTTGGTGGCCCAGAAGTCTTGACCATTCAGTCTAGTCCAGTGCCGAGTCCCCAGAAAGGGGAAGTGTTGGTGAAAGTCGCTTTTGCCGGCATTAACCCGCTCGATGCGAAAACGCGTGCAGGACTGGGGTGGGTAGCATCACAAAAGAAAGATAACCTCCCTTGGGTAGCCGGGTATGATATTTCAGGAGAAATACTAACCTGTGGTGAACAAGCAGAACGATTCTCAGTGGGCGATAAAGTGGCTGGGTTTGTGGGCTTCCCTTTGCAAGGGGGAGGTTACAGCCAATATATTTGTGTTCCTGAAACAGAGCTTAGTTTAGTGCCAGAAGCGACAACCTTAGAAGCGGCTGCGGCCATACCTTTGGCAAGTCAAACTGCGGTTCAAGCGCTCGATAAAGCTGGCGTTCATGAAGGGCAAAGAGTGTTGATACTGGCTGGCGCGGGTGGTGTTGGTCATCTAGCTATTCAAATCGCTATTGCAGCTAAAGCCGAAGTGTTTACCACATGCAGCGCCGCAAATCTCGATTATATGGCAACGCTTGGCGCTCACGCGATCAACTATGAGTTTTCTCCTGTTTCTGAGCGAGTCGAGGAAGCTGACGTTTTAATTGATCTTGTTGGTGGTGATGCGGCTCTTGATGCTTTGCATTGTTTAAGTGATGGTGCGAAAGTTGTCACGGTTCCGACCATAACGGCGGACTTAATTTGTGAGAAAGCCAAGATGTTAGGTTTTGATGCCACAGGTATGTTGGTTAGTCCAGATCCTGAGCAGCTTGATGCCTTACTCTATATGGTCAGTGTCGGTTTGTTAAA
Source organism: Vibrio sp. Of14-4 (assembly GCF_022347625.1). Classification (NCBI taxonomy): domain Bacteria; kingdom Pseudomonadati; phylum Pseudomonadota; class Gammaproteobacteria; order Vibrionales; family Vibrionaceae; genus Vibrio; species Vibrio sp. Of14-4. The sequence continues at coordinate 4,065 of NZ_JAKRGI010000039.1, forward strand.
AACTGAAATCCAACATATCTACCCAATGAGCGAAGTGGATAAAGCTCATCAACAAATTGAAACGGGACACACGCGAGGCAAGATTTTACTTGATATGCAGTGCTAGAAGCGTTTAACGCTGCCTTTGAAAGTATCGCACTTTGGTTTTCCGATTCAGCACTTTGGGTTCTATTCATTACAGGTTTTTTGAGCGCAACTATCTTGCCTGGAGGGTCAGAGGCAGGACTCGTTGCAACGCTTTCTCTTCATCAATACTCTGTTTTTTCAGTGGTATCTACTGCCACTGTGGGGAATACTCTCGGTGGTTTAACGAACTATTGGCTGGGTTTCTTGTTGCCCAACCGAACTCAAAATGAAAAATATGGTCATAAAGCTCAGTATTGGTTGAGTAAATACGGCTACTGGTCGCTTTTATTTAGTTGGTTACCTGTAATTGGTGATCCTCTTTGTTTCGCTGCAGGTTGGTTACGAATGCACTTTTGGCCATGTTTATGGTTGATATTGATTGGCAAAGCATTACGATACAGCCTTATAGCAGCCTTGTATTACGGTTTTTTCTAAGGATATGTCATGAGAAAAATCTGGTTAGGTGTCTTTTCTCTCTTAACTATTTACGGCTGTGCAAGTGGCCCATTCTCCTCTAAATCTACTCTTCCTCCTGGTGTAACTTTTATTGAAGAGCAACTTGAACAGCCGGGTAAGACAACTATTCCTTACTCTAAGTATCAGCTTGATAATGGACTCACGGTTATTCTATCTCCGGACGATTCTGATCCTTTAGTTCATGTAGATGTTACTTATCATGTTGGTTCTGCGAGAGAAGAGGTTGGGAAGTCGGGTTTTGCACATTTTTTTGAGCATATGATGTTTCAGGGAAGCGAACATGTAGCAGATCAAGAGCATTTTAAATTGATCACCGAAGCGGGTGGCTCGCTCAATGGTACTACCAACCGAGATAGAACTAACTATTTTGAAACTGTCCCCGCTAATCAACTCGAAAAAGTGCTCTGGCTTGAGTCGGATCGAATGGGCTTTTTGCTTGATGCAGTTTCACAGCGTAAGTTTGAAATTCAACGTGATACAGTGAAAAATGAGCGTGCACAGAACTATGACAACCGCCCCTATGGATTGATGTGGGAGAAAATGGGAGAGGCGCTCTATCCAGAAGGTCATCCCTATTCATGGCAGACCATTGGCTATGTTGAAGATCTAGATCGTGTTGATGTCAACGATCTCAAAGCATTTTTTCTCCGCTGGTACGGTCCTAACAATGCAGTCCTAACCATCGGAGGGGACATTGATGTGGCGCAGACGTTGGCTTGGGTGAATAAATATTTTGGTTCTATCCCTAAAGGACCTGAAGTAGAAAGTGCGCCGAAGCAACCTGCTGTGTTGACCGAAGATAAGTTCATAACATTAGAAGATCGCATCCAGCAACCTATGGTGCTTATTGGTTGGCCGACGACTTATCAAGGTGACAAAACGGAAGCTTCGTTGAATGCTTTAGCCAATGTGTTAGGACAGGGCACCAATAGCTTGCTATACCAAGACCTAGTGAAAACACAAAAAGCGGTTGATGCAGGTGCCTTTCAGGATTGTTCTGAGCTTTCATGTGTTTTTTATGTTTATGCGATGGCACCATCAGGGCCTGATGGCAAATTGAAACCACTTTATCAGTCATTAATGCAATCTTTAGCTCGATTTGAAAAGCAAGGAGTGAGCCAGCAGCGACTAGATCAAATAACTGGGATGGCTGAAGCCGATGCAGTTTTTGCGTTGCAAAGTGTTAAAGGTAAAGTGTCTCAATTGGCCTCTAATCAAACTTTCTTTGGCCAGCCAGACAGAATTCAATCTCAGCTTGAGCAAATACGCGCAGTGTCACCCGAAGCTGTGATGGATGCTTACCACGGTTATGTGAATGGTCATCCTAAGGTTACTCTCAGCGTTGTGCCAAAACGTAAATTGAGTTACGCAGTCACACCAGCCACTTTTGAAACGCCGCAACGGGTATTACCTGAATATGCAAAGGTTAGTGATAAAGAATTAAATTATCGTCGCCCGTTAGACAGCTTTGACCGTTCGATAATGCCTGAAGTTGCAAATGCGGTTAAAGCACATATGCCAAAGCTTTATCATGTTTATTTTGATAACGGTGCAGAACTGCTTGGCACTCAAAGTAGTGAAACACCAACCGTTGAGATTGATATTAGTTTTCCAGCTGGTGAGCGTTATGTAGAAGAAGGTAAAGAAGGCTTGGCAAATCTTACGGCGACTATGATGGAAGAGGGGACGATTAAGTCCACCAAAGAGGAATTACAGGCAAGGCTAGATAAACTGGGTAGCACAGTCTCTATCAGTGCGGCTAATTATACCACGAGCATTTCAATCTCCACCCTCGAAGCGAATCTTCATCAAACGCTAGAAATTGTGCAGGAAGTACTGTTAGAGCCTGCTTTCAAGGACTCAGACTTTGAGCGTAATAAAAAACAGATGCTGGAAGGTATTGTTTATCAACATCAGAAACCAAGTTGGTTGGCTTCACAAGCGACTCGACAAGTTCTTTTCTCTGGTTCTATCTATCAGCGACCTAATGACGGTACAAAAGACTCGATTTCAAGTCTAACTCTTGATGATGTGAAAACCTTTTACCGCAAACACTATACTCCTCAAGGAGCTCAGATAGTGGTGGTTGGAGATATCAATAAACGTCAAATCAAAAAAGAGTTGGCCTTTATTGAAAACTGGAATGGTGAAGAAGCACCACTTTTACACCCTCAAGTGGTAAATAATACAGGTAAACAAAAAGTATATTTAGTTGATAAACCAGGATCTCCACAGAGTATTGTTAGGTTTGTTCGTCAAGGCTTACCGTTTGATGCAACAGGAGAAGTTTATCTCACTCAATTGGCGAATTTTAACCTTGCGGGTAATTTTAATAGTCGTATTAATCAAAATTTAAGGGAAGATAAAGGCTATACATATGGAGCTAGTGGCTACTTTGCGGCCAATAGAGAAGTGGGCGCTATTGTTTTCTCTGCCCAAGTGCGCGCAGACACTACCGCGGCGTCAGTCATAGAGATACAGAGTGAGCTGGATAAGTATAGTAAGCAAGGTATAACGGATGAAGAAATGGAATTTCTTCGCTTGGCAGTGGGTCAGCAGGATGCGCTGAAATACGAAACACCATCGCAGAAAGCTCAGTTAATTAGCAGTATTCTTGCGTATAGCTTGGATGAGGATTATCTGCAGCAGCGTAACGAGATTGTTGAGACAGTCAGCAAAAGCACTTTGAACAAGATGGCTGCTAAGTGGTTTACACCAGATGACTACCAAATCATAGTTGTTGGTGATGTTCAAGCTTTGAAGCCTCAGCTAGAAAGTTTACAAATCCCACTAGAAGAGCTTGAAATCGTTCGTTAGAGTACACATAACTATACCAAGACAGAGAGACGGACTTTCTCCGTCTCTCTTTATATCAACGGTCCATAATGTTTGGATCAGGACTAGAAGTGAACTTCATTGTGACTGATTTTGCTAAGCGACTTGAGAAAATTACTCTCAAACCAGAGTCATTTAAATCCCTCTCTCGGGGGGTTGAGAGAGAGACATTACGTTACCAAAAGGATGGTCGACTTGCGACAACCCCTCACCCTAAAGACCTTGGTTCCGCTTACGCGAATGATTGGATCACGACAGACTTCTCAGAATCCTTACTGGAATTTATTACACCAGTCTCTACTGATATCAAGACACTCATTCAACAGTTAGAAGATATCCACCATTTTACCCAATCTAAGCTTGGTGAGGAGAGAATGTGGCCACTTTCTATGCCATGTTATGTTAGTCACCAAGATGATATTCACCTTGCCCAATACGGTGAATCGAATTCAGGGAAAATGAAAACGCTCTACCGAGAAGGTCTAAAGCGTCGCTATGGCAGTTTGATGCAAATTATTTCTGGCGTTCATTTCAACTTCTCTTTTCCGGAATGTTTTTGGGATGCTTTATACGGTGAACAAAGCGAAGCAGAGCGCCGTGAATCTAAGTCTGAGGCGTATTTTGGTTTAATCAGAAATTACTATAGATTTGGATGGTTGATCCCTTTCTTTTTTGGTGCGTCTCCTGCACTTTGCTCGTCTTTTATCAAAGGTCGAGAAACAAAGTTACCGTTCGAAAACATTGGTCAAACACTTTATCTCCCTTTTGCAACCTCTTTGCGTATGAGTGATCTTGGCTACACCAACAGTGCTCAGAGCTCGCTTCGGATTGGTTTTAACAGTTTGAGTGAATATTTGGATGGTTTAAATACCGCAATTAGAACACCATCCACCGAGTTTGCTGACATTGGTGTCAAGGTAGAGGGTGAATATCGCCAGCTAAATACTAATGTCTTACAAATAGAAAATGAGCTGTATGCCCCCATTCGCCCCAAGAGAGTAGCTAAAAATGGTGAGAAACCATCAGAGGCGCTATCGCGCGGTGGCGTTGAATATATTGAAGTTCGTGCTCTTGACGTTAACCCATACAGTTCTGTTGGGATCGATCAAGATCAAATCCGCTTTCTCGATCTTTTTCTGACTTGGTCTGCACTTTCTGACTCTGAGCCTATGGATTTTTGTGAACAAGAATGTTGGCGGGAAAACTGGGATAAAGTAATCGCATCTGGGCGAAAAGTTGGCCTGCAGTTACAAATAGGTTGTAAAGGTGAAGTGCTATCATTGCAAGATTGGGCTCATCGAGTCTTTGATGAACTTCTTCTCATAGCGCAGCGCATGGATAGTGTCCATGGCGGAGAAGCTTATCAGTCCGTATGTAATAAACTTCGCACTTGGATCGATAATCCAGAACTTACGTTTTCTGGTCAGCTACTTGCCGATACCAAACGACTTGGTGGGTTAGGTAAAGTGGGTTGTGAGTTTGGGAAAAGATACAGTGAGCAGCACGCGAGGCACAAATATACAACTTATAGCCAAGAGATTATGGAACAAGAAGTTCAACGATCCTATGAAGCTCAGCGTCAAGTAGAACAATCTGATACGCTAAACTTTGATGATTTTTTGCAAGGCTATTTTGCATACTTAGATCAGTAAGTGGAGCCATGGGTTAAAGCAGCCAGTTTAGTCTGCTTAATTTCGTAACATATCCCGCCACTAAAGTTACATTTCAGCTTCCATTTAGAAACATAATTTCAATCCTCTTATCAGTGCGGCTCGGTTTTCGAGCTGCGCTTCTAATACTTATTTGGTGTTTAATCTGGTTGCAAACTATGCGCTTTCTTCACTATGTTGAGTAAATTGTTTTTTATTCTTATTATCTATACGTGACTCTGTCATTAATTTTTATTGTTATTCAACAAAGTTGTTGAAGAGTTGCATATGAATCATTAGGGTTTGCAGGACGTCAAGGCACATAAAGCAATAACTTACTGCTGTAAGATTATTGCAAATAGGAGATAATTATAATGCCATTGCTTGATAGCTTTACTGTTGATCACACTAAAATGAATGCCCCTGCTGTTAGAGTCGCAAAGACCATGAGTACACCAAGCGGCGATACGATCACAGTATTTGATTTACGCTTTACTGCCCCTAACAAAGCTATTCTTTCTGAGAAAGGTATTCACACGTTAGAACACTTATACGCAGGTTTTATGCGTAATCATCTCAATGGACATGAGGTAGAAATTATAGATATTTCTCCCATGGGGTGCAGAACAGGGTTCTATATGAGTTTAGTCGGAACACCTTCAGAAGACCGTGTTGCAAAAGCTTGGCTTGCAGCTATGTATGATGTGCTCAAAGTTGAAAAACAAATTCATATTCCTGAACTAAATGAATATCAGTGTGGGACGGCTGCTATGCACTCTTTGTCAGAGGCAAAACAAATAGCACAAGACATAATTAATAGTGGTGTAGAAGTGAATAAAAATGACGAATTGGCTCTCCCAGAATCAATGCTGAAAGAGTTAGCTGTTTGCTAGATAGTGAGAGGAAGGGGTCTCCCTTCCTCTATTATCTACTGTGCTTTGTCTAACAGGATAACTTGTGTTTTTGCCCATATATCATGAAAACCACGTTTCTTTGGGTCAATAGGTACCGTTAAATTCGCCAACCCAAACCCCGATGTAGCAATTCTTATCAATGCTTGGGTGACAGAAATCGAACCTCCGTCTTGATTGCGTATCTGCAGTTTCCAGGCTCTCATACCTAATGTCTGACCAGCTTTGGTCCAAAAGAAGACAAAGAAGTATACCCAAACCGCCGCAAGATAAAATGTATAGGCAGGCCCCCAAATAGGGTGGCGTGTAAGATAGTCACTAACATCCATATATGGTGCTGGATTAAAAATACTAAGCGCCATGAGAGCGTGGAGAATGGCTATAACGACCCCTGCCGCTATCATTTCAATTGCAATAACAATAAGCCCATCGTAAAACAAAGCTCCTAGACGACGCATGAGCCCTGCTGGCTGTGCTTCCGCTGTTGTTAACATAAAATTTGTGTACCTCAGTTGTAGCTGGTGATCAGAATATAGCGATAGATTAAGACTGAAAAGGCATTTTATACTCAACCTAGTTAATTGTGGTGAATTTATCAGCAAACGATAGCGAATTCAGTCTTTTGCTCTTGCACCTTATTAATGCATACGTATAATGCCAACCATCGAAGGGCGATAGCCCCAAGATGCCGGTGTGGTGAAATTGGTATACACGACGGATTCAAAATCCGTTGCCTTCGGGCGTGGCGGTTCAAGTCCGCCCACCGGTACCATATTTAAACAACAAAGCCTCGACGAAAGTCGAGGCTTTGTTGTTTCCGTGGAGTCAAAAATTCAGTTACGTAACTTTTTGGATTGTGTTGTAAAGATCAAATTCTCTATTAAGGCGTCATTTGTTATAGATACAGTGCAAGTGAGTTTCCTAGCAGAAATTAGTAAAGAGAATGAAGATAGGGCGTTTTTTGAACGGTTAATTCTTTTTAATAGAAAAAACACATTTTCTACTTGTTTTATTAGTGAGTGTCCCTATAATGCGCTCCCACTGACACGGGGTAAGGCATATGTCTGAAGCCTGTTAGTGAGGTCGAAAATAGCCGTTAAAATTAATTTTAAAAAGTGTTTGAC
>NZ_JAKRGI010000040.1:0-10299 GCF_022347625.1 Vibrio sp. Of14-4
ATCATCGCTGCCAACACCCCGAGATTGAAGCTCATGCGCTAACGCATTGGCTCGCTTATCCAACTCTCGATAGCTTAATGTGTCCCCATCAAACGTGGCTGCAGGCGCATCGGGTGTCAGCAAGGCTTGAGCTTCAAACAAATCTGCAACAGATTTACCTTTGGGATAGTCTTGCTTGGTCTGGTTGTGCGCGTAAAGCTCTGTCTCACGTGTCTTTGAGTCAACCAATGGTACCGAGAACGCGCAGCGCTCTGGGTTTTCAGTCATGGCTTCAAGTAAGAGCGTAAAGCTGTTTGCCAAGTTCTCAATGCTGGCACGGTTAAACAGATCTGTGCTGTATTCCCAACTTAAGCTAAGGCCGGATTCATTCTCTTCAACATTGAGTGATAAGTCGAACTTGGCATTATTCGACTTTATCTCTACATCACTAAAGCTCAACCCATCAAGATCTAGATCACTAGATTGATTATTTTGCACTGCCAGCATAACTTGGAACATTGGATGGTAGCTAATATCTCGAGCGGGATTAATTCTCTCAACCACTTTTTCAAAGGGTGTTTGTTGGTGATTAAATGCATCCAACGCAATGCGCTTACTCTGGGTAAGAATATCAACGAAGCTCGCTTCATCATCATGCTGCTGGCGAAGCACTAACATGTTAACAAAAAAGCCGATCAAGTTTTCTACTTGCGTTTGGTCGCGATTTGCGGCTGTTGTGCCAATCACAATATCTTGTTCGCCACTATAACGAGAAAGCAGGACACTCAAAGCGCCATACACACCCATAAAAACAGTGGCATCATAATCATTGCACAAGGTTTTAAAAGACGATGCCAAGTTCATCGGAATGTGAGTGGTTATTGTGTCTCCCTGATAACTTGGTAGACTGGGCCTTGCTCTATCCAGCGGTAAATTATGTATACTTGGCATGTTAGCAAGCTGCTTTTGCCAATAGGTAAGCTGGCGCTCCAGAACCTCCCCACTTAAGTATTCATGTTGCCACTGTGCATAATCTAGATATTGAACATCGATGGGTTTTAGTGTGTCTACAACACCCATAGTAGCCTGCCGATAAAGTTGGTTCAGCTCGTCAGTAAGCACCCCCATAGACCAACCATCTGCGGCAATATGGTGAACCAGTATCAAAAGCACGGCATTTTCTTCATCCAACTGCCACAAATGACAACGCAGTGACGTATCTCGCTCGAGATCAAAAACGTATTCTGTTCGTAATTCAAGCTCTGCTCTTACTGTCAACATAGCCGCTTCTATGCCGCATTCCCTGATAACGTTAGCAAGCTTTTGCTTACGATCGATCACTTCAAAGCAAAACTCTACCGGCATAGGCATAACAACTTGTTGAGCGTCATCACCCTGCTTTACATACTGAGTTCGCAATACACTGTGTCGGTCGATGATTTGTATAAACGCGGATTTCAGGGCTTTAAGATCGAGTTTTCCCTGAATATGCAATGCAGAGGGGATATTGTAATGAGCACTTCCTCCTTCCAACTGATCGAGTAACCAAAGTCGCTGCTGAGAAAAGGAGAGTCTCCCCTTGGTCCTCATCCTATCTGGGACAGTAATTTTACTGGCTTGTATCTGAGCTAACTTTTGTTGTTTTTTCTTGGCAAGAAGCTTTTCTACTAACGCACGTTTTTCAGGAGACAAATTATCAAGTTTATTATTATTTTGAGTAGCCATACTCTTTCATTCCATTGTTTTAGAGTAGAGAAAGCCCTACTCATTTCGAGCTTTCTCATCATCTTTTTAGGGGGGTTAAGCCAATTTAGTTATGTTTTCTGACATTGTGTTTAGTCTATAAGTGATTCCAAATCATCGATATCAAGAGACTCCAAATCTTCAATATCAAGATCCTCAACTTGTTTGAGAATGTCATCGAGCATAGTCGACTCTTCCAAATCTTTATGTTGCTCAATCATGCTCGCGATACCTTGGATTGTTGGAGACGCGAATAGAGCTTCAATGGTAAGTTCTACACCAAACCTATCCTTGATCAGTGCGTTCATTCGCATCAACAGCAACGAGTTTCCTCCTACTTCTAGGAAACTACTTACTGCACTGATTGCTGTGCTTGAATTCAGTAATTCGCACCAAAGCTCAGATACCCTATGTTCTGTGTCTGTTTGTGATGCAACAAAGTCACTGTCGGCCAACATTTTAGGTTCTGGTAACGCGCGGCGATCAACCTTACCATTGGCGTTGAGTGGGAATTGATCCATCAACACAATATGATCTGGCAGCATAAAACTTGGCAGGTTTTGAGAGAGTGCCGCCCTGATATGCTCTGAGCTAGCATCCATTTCAGCATGTCCTACCACATACGCGAGCAACTGCTTATCTCTCGATTGCTCAATCTGCCTTTCTTTAACCACCACTAGCGCAGTGTCAACCTCGTCAATTGACATAAGCTGCGATTCTATCTCGCCAAGCTCAATACGATAACCACGAACCTTAACTTGGCTATCAGCGCGGCCAACAAACATCAAAGTGCCATCTTGTTGCCAACGTACTAAGTCTCCTGTGCGATACAAACAACCAGCTTCTTCCTCATTGATTGCAAAAGGATTTGGAATAAAGCGCTCAGCGGTGAGAGCAGTCTGATTTATATACCCTTTGGCGACACCTTCTCCACCTGTGTACAACTCACCAATAGCACCAACTGGCACCGGCTTTTGATTGCGATCCAGTACATACACTGTGGTATTTGAGATGGGTTTTCCTATTGGAATAGGCTGGGTAACAGCCAGCTCCCTTGGTATTGGATAACACGTCGTAAAGGTCGTATTCTCTGTTGGGCCATAACCATTTATCACGGTCACATCTGCTTGCTGCTGATAAAAACGAGACACTGAATAAGGATTAACCACATCTCCACCCGTCAGAAGGTGTTTTAGGCTAGGTAAATTATGCTCGTTAATGGCAACAAACTGGTCGAATAGTCCCGATGTTAACCAAAGCATATTGACTTGATAGTGATCAATAACCTTGCCTAACTGTGTGGCATCAACCAAGGTTTCTGGATAGACAACTAAAGTCCCGCCATTGAGCAGAGGTCCCCAGATTTCAAGAGTTGCAGCATCAAAAGTAACAGAAGCACACTGCAGCATAACCGTATCTTGGGTAAGTGGCAGCGCGGAATTATTTTTCACTAAGCGAATCACACCTTGCTGCGTTACTTCCACGCCTTTTGGCATACCCGTAGAGCCCGAGGTGTACATCACATAAGCAGGTGAATCTTTGGTATTGACTTTTATCCGCTCAGGATTGGTTGAGGATGCTTTGTCTAGTGTTGACCGCAACGACTCGCTGTCGATATTGATGCGTACACACATACTCTCCGACACAGCGATAGCCATACTATTTTTCGTCAGCACACAGCCAGCCTGAGTATCTTGTAAAATATGAGCTTGCCGCTCTGCAGGGTAGCTCGAATCGATCGGCACATAAACTGCGTTGAGCTTAACAATTGCCAACAAGGCGGTAATCAACTCAACACCAGATGGTAAACAAACACCAATACGTTGCTGAGCCTCTATGCCTTGAGAAGACAAATAATGCGCTAAGCGATTTGCTCTGGCATTTAGATCTTGGTAGGTGACATTATGATCCCCATGAACAAGAGCTAATCCATCCGGCGTTCTAGCAACACAAGACTCAAACCACTGCGCCATATCAAAGTTGCGATCATAGTCACTATCAGTTTGATTCCATTCAACTAACGTTAAATGTTTTTCCTCTTTACTGAGTAAAGTGAGAGAGTCAAGAGCTTGGTCACTCGAGTCCAGCATCATAGTCAATAAATGCTCAAAATCAGCCGCGACCTTCTCCATTCGCTGCGATGATATGCTTGAGCCTTGATACAACCATTTTATTTCTGTTTGATGATCGGGAACGACAACTAAAGTAACAGGGAAGTTAGTTTGTTCTTCGCCATTAGATTCAATCAAGCGCGGTAACTTATCATTCATGACTTGTTCACTTTGACTGATCGGGTAGTTTTCTACCACAACTAACGAGTCAAACAAGCTTTCTCCACTGGGTATACCACTCCATTCCTGAATATCGCTTAGAGGGCTATACGCAAAGCTATCATGACCACTTTGTTCTTTGTTTAGCTCCTGCAACCACTGCCCAAGATGGCACTGCATGTCAGCAAAATTTACTCGCACAGGTAAGGTATTAATAAATAAGCCAACCATTGTTTCCACACCGGACAGAGGTATGTTTCGACCAGAACGAGTCGAACCAAATACTATAGTCTCTTCTCCACTGTATCGATGGAGAAGCAGAGCCCAAGCACCTTGAACAACAGTATTGATCGTCACCTGATTATGCTTAGCAAAATGATTCAACCTAGCTGTTGTTTGCTCATCGAGCAGTTTGTCTATGCTTCCATCACTCTCTTCGCTATTACCTAGCTTAGCCTTGAAGTCTAATTTGCATGGTTCAGTCACATCAGACAAGTAGCTTTGCCAGTAAGCTTTCGCCTCTGATTTCGGTTGTTTCTGAAGCCATTTAACATAGCTAGAATAAGGTTTCACAACAGGTAGCGGGCCGAGATCAACACCTAGCTCTGCCTGGTACAATTTCATCACTTCGTCAAAGACAATGGTTAAACACCAACCATCTAATAAAGCATGGTGATTAGTCCAAATAAAGCGTTGTCGTTTATCAGACAATGTTACCATTGCGAACCGCATTAAAGGCGCACAAGTTAAGTCGAGTGGTTTAACTCTTTCCTCATTGGAGAGGTCGATAAAGCGAGCTTCCTGTTGCTCTTTTGCAATACTTCTCCAATCCAACTCTTGCCATTCGATATGTGCTTGTTTGTCGACCACTTGAACCAGTTCACCACTGCTTGACTCAACAAACGCGGTACGGAATATATCATGCCTTTCGATAACCCTTTGCCACGCAAGTTTGAAAGTCGGAATAATTAATTCCTCAAACAACATATCCATCTGACACATATACATACCTGTGCCTTCTGCCATTTGGCTATGCATAAGTAACCCTTGTTGCATTGGGGTGCTCGGATAGATATCGGTAATTTCAGAGTATTGTGATTCAAACAAAGTAATATCATCAGCGGTCACATCCACCAGAGGGAAATCAGATGGTGTATGTCCGCCCTTATTAGAGGTACAGTGCTCGATGATATTGATCAAACTGACCTGATATTGCTCCGCAATTGCAGATACTTGCGGATAAGTCTCAGCATCATAGTCAAACGTAAATTCCAACAAACCATCGACAATAATACCGGTAATTTCAATGCCATGTGTTCTCTGTCTACGTTTGCTGACTTCATCTCCTAGCTGTTTAAAGGTCTCTACTTCTTCGCAATCTGTATTAAATTGACCTAAGTAGTTAAACACTATTTCAGATGGACGATCTGCTTGGACAATATCATCATCTTTCGCGAGATAACGAAGAGCACCAAATCCAAGCCCTTTATTCGGCGTTGCTCTTAGTTGCTCTTTTATGCCCTTTATCAGTATTGCGAGATCTGATCCAGCTGCATTAGTTAATAACACAGGATAAACGTGAGTAAACCAGCCAACAGTTTGGCTCAAATCAAGCTCATCCATCGTTGGGCAAGCATCCACAATCACTCCGGATTCACGCCCATGACCTTCTAAATCAACTTTGAGAGTATTTTGGCCAGATATCAGTCCATAACTATCCGCCAAAGCCGCCAGCAGGAGATCGTTAATTTGAGTGTGATAACATTCGTTGGACTTTGAAATTAGCGCTTTGGTCTCCAGTTCACTAAATTTCAGCGTCACTCGTCTTCTATTGCCACTCATAGAAGCATCAAGTTCCTTCAAATCACCACAGGCTAAGCTGCCACATGGAGCATTGAGTACCGATAGCCAATGCGCTTTCTCGCGGTTTACTGCCTCAGAACTCGCAAACTCACTCATGGCAGATGCCCAAGCTTGATAGCTATCGGATTTAGTCCCAAGTAAGAAAGGCGCTCCTTGTGTCACTTGTTCTAGCGCTAGTTGAAGATCTTGCACAAGGATACGCCAAGATACGCCATCGACAATTAGGTGATGCATAATCCAAAGTAGCTTGTCACTTTGGCCTGACGGTGTTTTACACCAGACCCACCGAACCATAGATCCTTTCGTTTGGTCAATCACTAAGCTTGCTTGTGCCCTATTCGACACTTCAAGCATATGCTCTGCCCATTGGCTTTCGTCCAAAACCGTTAGGTCTTCAATCCATAGGCTCTGCGCAAACGCATTGTCAGCACTACGTTCATCTATGGCGAGATAATCTGCGTTCCACAGTGCGTTGTTCTGCGTAAAGCTCAATCGCATCACATCATGACGCTGATACAAGGAAGCGAAAACAGCGCCAAGAGACTCTAGATCGATTGACTCTGATAACGTACACCACTGTGACTGGTTAAAGTGATGGCGATCGGTTTCATCTCCTGCAAAGAAGTAGTGATCAATAGGGAGTAATTTTTGACTACCTATAATCTTTTGGCTGCGTTGATTCGTGTCTATCAATTGTGCAACTTGTGCTAATTCTTTTACCGTTTGATATTCAAATAAATCACGCGTTGAGATTTTATAACCCACTAACTTAGCCTGTGATACCACTTGCATCGCTAATATAGAATCGCCACCTAAGCTGAAGAAATTGTCACTGATACCGACTTGATCAATGACCAAGACTTGTTTCCATACTTCGCACAATACAAGCTCAATATCGCTTCTCGCTGCCTCAAATGCGCAACTAAGCAATGAATAGTCGGGTTCTGGCAACTGCCTACGCTCAACTTTGCCATTGGCGTTTATCGGTAGTTTGTCCATTTTTACGATAGCTGAAGGTAACATGTATCCAGGTAATAAGTCTTTAATAGCTTCCCTTAACTCATTTGACTCGATAGTCTCTCCAGCATTTGCCGACCAATAGGCGACCAAACGCTTGTCTCCTTGATCCTCACGCACCAAAACAAAAGCTTCGTTGACCTGAGGCTGCTGTAGAATCACAGATGTAACCTCACCCAGTTCAACCCTAAATCCGCGCAATTTAACTTGATGGTCAACACGACCCAGGAATTCTAATTTACCTTGGTTATTCCAACGCACTTTATCGCCAGTGCGATACATCAATTCCCCTTCAACAAACGGGTTTTGGATAAATCGCTCGTCGGTTAAGTCAGGTTTATGAAGATAACCGCGTGCTGTGCCTGTACCACCAATATAGAGCTCACCGCCAACCCCAATAGGGACAAGGTTGCGTTCAGTATCTAATACATAAAGACGCTTACCTGGTATACCCGTCCCTATATCTATCGATACTGTATTTTCTTTTATATCTCCTATCGTGCCACAAACCGTTGTTTCGGAGGGGCCATAGCCATTCATCAGATGGCGACCTTGTGCCCAAGTATTTGCCAGCGGCAGTGGGCATGAGTCTCCTGCCAAAATCAAGTGCTGCACACCATGCCATTTATTAACGTCAAGAGCGGATAATAGAGCAGGTGGTAAAATGGCATAATTAACTTGATGCTGATGCACCATATCTGTTAACGCTTCTGAAGAGTGCACCTGATGCTGATTAATAAGAACCAAAGTACCACCTACATTGAGCACCCCAGCCCACTCAGCAACCGCGCCGTCAAAACTAAAGGATGCAAACTGAAGTAGCCGAGAAGATGAACTAATCCCAAAGCGCTGTTGTTGAGTTATTGCTAAATCAACTAGGCCGTCATGCTGTAACATCACCCCCTTAGGTTTACCTGTTGAGCCCGATGTATAAATAACGTAAGCCAAACTACTAGAACTAACACCCAAATGGTAAGCCGAGAGATTATCGACACTTTCTCCTTCTGCGTCTTTTGTCAGCTGTGTAAGCTCTATGAAATGGGCATCTTGAGGCAACTTATTTTGAACACCTTTATCACCGACGATCAAACTAAGTCGACTGTCTTGAACCATGTAAGCTAAACGTTCTTCTGGATAAGTAGGATCAAGCGGTAAATACGCGCCACCCGCTTTAAGGACAGCAAGCATAACTTCAATAAGTTCGATTGAACGTTCACAGCTAATGCCCACTAGCTGGTCTGGTCCAACACCCAGCTCCACTAGATGATGAGCGAGTTGGTTTGAACGACGGTTAAGTTCATGATAAGTCACTTGCCTATCTTCAAATATCAAAGCAATGGAGTTTGGTGAAGCAGATGCCTGACTCTCAAATAGCTCATGTATACATAGACCCTTCACTTCATTGTGTTGAGAGGACAAAGGCTCGTTCCCTAGGGCTAAAAGCGTGCCTATCTCAGCATCTGTCAGGCCATGTATCTCACTCATTTTCTCATCAGGAGACAGAGTTACACCTCGTAGCAACCCAACTAAATGTTTAGCCATACGAGAAATCGTTGCTTTTTCAAATAAACTGGTGTTGAACTCCCATTGCATCTCCAATCCATTCGCCTGTTGCTCAATGTTGAGGGTCAGATCAAAGGATGTGGTTGAGGCATTCTTATCGACGCTGCTTGTTTGCACACCATCAAAAGCAAACCCATCTTCAGGCGTATTTTGCAGCACCAACATCACTTGGAAGATCGGATGATGGCTGAGATCACGTGAAGGCTTTAACTCTTCAACCAAGTGCTCAAAGGAAATATTCTGATGTTCATAAGCGGCTAACGCAGTATCGCGAGATTGTGCAAGCAACTGTTGGAAGCTCTGACTCATATCCACATGACTACGAAGAACCAAGTTGTTCACAAAGAAACCTATTGTCTGAGCAAGCTCTGACTGTTCTCGGTTAGCGATTGGAGTACCCACAACAATATCTTGCTCACCGCTATATCGACTGAGCAGCATGGAGAAAACCGCATTCAATCCCATAAATAGCGAGGCGTTGTTAGCATTGCATAGCTCGAGAAGTGAACGCAGATCTTGAATTTCGAGACGCTCTATCACAACGTCCCCTGCATAACACTGCTTGGCAGGGCGAGGTTTATCAAGAGGCAAACTATGTACTTCCGGAATATCTCTAAGCTTCTTGGCCCAGTAGTTCAATTGTGAGGTGAGATTATCACCCTGTAGCCACTGTCTTTGCCAGATTGCATAATCACTATACTGAATATCCAGAGGCGACAACTCAGCCTGCTGACCTCGAACCAACTGGTTATACGCATTACTTAACTCACCAATAAAGACATTGGCAGACCAACCATCACTGGCGATGTGGTGCATGACGACCGTCAACTGATACTCATATTCCGCCAGTTTGTATAGGGCCGCACGCAGCATAATATCGTTACTAAGATCAAACTCCTGCTCAGTAAACTCGTGTTGCAGATTATCTAACTTATCTCCTTGCTCCTCTTTAGCTAAACCAGATAAATCATGCATAACTAGATCAAAGGTTTGAACAACGGGTTCAATATGCTGATAAGCGTGTCCTTTCTGATCATTATGATAGGTGGTTCTAAGCACTTCATGTTTGGCAATCACAGCAGAGAATGCACCTTGGAGCGCTTGATAATTAACCTCACCCTGCAATGAAAGCGTCGCTGGCATATGGTATTGACTACTACGTCCTTCCATTTGGTCAATAAACCACAAACGTTGCTGCGCATAAGACAAAGGTAGCAGCGCTGGTTTATTAACTTGTTTTTTGACGCTTGTCGAGTCTAGCCCAATTTGAGTATCGCCTTTACACGACAAGGCCTGTTGATGAAGCACAGGTGCTCGGAATATGCTTGTCAGTGGCAAGCTTACCGAGAAGTTTTGCTTTATTTTGTTTACAAGCTCAATCGCAAGCAGTGAATGCCCACCAACTTCAAAGAAATTCGCATCTCGACTGATGGTCGATGCATCCAGTTTGAGCACCTCTGACCAAAGCTGACACAAACGCGTCTCTACCTCACCCTGCGGCGCCTGATAGCTAATGCCCATGCTTAGCGACGTTGGCTCTGGCAGACCCTTACGGTTTATCTTGCCATTCGGTGTCAGTGGCATCGCCTCTAATACTTGAATAATCGATGGCACCATATAGTGTGGCAATTGTGCCTTCAGGTGCTCATATAAACCGCTTCGCGCTTCTTCGATTCGCTCAAGCCATTCTGAATTCAGGACAGCGTAAGTCACCAATTGGCTCTCACCATTCTCACTGCCTTGACGAACCACGCTCACCACTTGGTTGACGCTCTCATGGCTTTGCGCCGCCGCATCAACGGCACCAAGCTCAACCCTAAATCCTCGAATTTTCACTTGATGGTCAGTGCGACCCAAATATTCC